>JAGWQR010000324.1 GCA_028869975.1 Alphaproteobacteria bacterium
CGGCCAATCCGCTTGAAGATGGCAGCCTTGCCAAATGGCAGCTCATCCATTTCAACATCAGCCAGATGACGCTTGAATCGGTCAAACCGTTCGGCCTTGGCAACAAGGAAGCGCTGCGCTGCAAGAATATGTGGACGCTCGGC
The DNA here is from genome assembly GCA_028869975.1 of Alphaproteobacteria bacterium. Classification (GTDB taxonomy): domain Bacteria; phylum Pseudomonadota; class Alphaproteobacteria; order Sphingomonadales; family Sphingomonadaceae; genus JAGWQR01. Next base: position 144 of record JAGWQR010000324.1, read on the forward strand.
CTCGCGCTCTGGCTGTTTGATCGGGATCGTGCGCCGATCATCGACTGGCTCAACGCGAAGTTTGCGAAGAACCAGACACTGGCGGACGCCAATATCGCCGCGCTCAACGCGGGCCATGCCTATGCCGAAACCGCCGAACTTGGCGTGAGCGTACATCAGCGTCATGTTGCTCCGGCGGAAGTCGAGAGCGGCCTCTACCGCACGATCAACGGTGCCGACGCGGTGGCGATGGGGCTGGTGGCTGGCGCGCAACTGGCGGGCCTCAAGATGTTTTTTGGCGGCTATCCGATCACGCCTGCTTCATCGATCCTCCACGCGCTCTCGAAGCTCAAGGAGTTTGGCGTCACCACGTTTCAGGCGGAAGATGAGATCGCGGCCATCGCCTCGGCCATCGGTGCCTCCTATGCCGGGCAACTCGGCGTCACTTCCTCGTCCGGCCCAGGTATCGCGCTCAAGACCGAAGCCATCGGGCTAGCTGTGATGACCGAGCTGCCGCTCGTCATCATCAATTCGCAGCGCGGCGGGCCATCGACCGGGCTGCCCACCAAAACCGAGCAGTCCGACCTTTACCAAGCCGTCTATGGCCGCAATGGCGACACGCCGCTCCCCGTGATTGCCGCACGCTCGCCCTCGGACGTGTTCGACTGCGCGATTGAGGCGGTGCGGATCGCGGTGCACTATATGACTCCCGTTATGCTGCTCACCGATGGCTATATCGCCAATGCCGCCGAGCCCTGGAAAGTGCCGGATGTTTCGGGCTACAAGCCCTTTCCGGTCGAGTTCCTCGATCAAGCGCCCGAAGGCGGTTTCAAGCCCTATGCGCGTGATGCCAAATTGAAGCGCCCCTGGGTCAAGCCCGGCACACCCGGCCTCAAGCACCGCATCGGCGGCATCGAGAAGCAGCTTGATACCGGCAACATCGAATACAGCCCCGCCAACCATCAGGCGATGACCGATATCCGCAAGAACAAGGTGCTGGGGGTGGCGGACAGCATTCCCGCGCAGGAGGTGTGTCTGGGCGCGGAAGGCGGCAAGCTGGCGATTGTCGGCTGGGGGAGCACCTTTGGTCCGATCCATCAGGCGGTGCGGCGCGCGCGGGGCAAAGGGCTGGATGTCAGCCATATTCATCTGCGCCACATCTGGCCGTTCCCCAAAAACCTTGGCGCGCTGCTGCACAGCTATGACACGGTGATCGTCCCCGAGATGAACACCGGCCAGCTTAAAACCGTGCTGCGCGACCAGTTCCTCGTCGATGCGAAGCCGCTCAATAAGGTTTCCGGCCAGCCCTTCCGCATTGCCGAGATCGAAGCGGCGATTGAAAGTGCCCTGAAATGAACGCCATTACCCCCATTACACCCGCCCCCGCCACCAGCCCCAAGGATTGGGAGACCGATCAGGAAGTCCGCTGGTGCCCCGGCTGCGGCGATTACGCCATCCTGAAGGCCGTGCAGCGCACCATGCCCGAGATTGGTGCAACGCCCGAAACCACGGTGTTCGTGAGCGGCATCGGCTGCTCGTCGCGTTTCCCTTATTATATGGAAACCTACGGCTTCCACACCATTCATGGCCGCGCGCCGGCGGTGGCGACGGGAGTGAAGCTCGCCAATCCTGAACTGGATGTGTGGATCATCACCGGCGATGGCGATGCGCTGTCCATCGGCGGCAACCACACGATGCACCTGCTGCGCCGCAACTTGGATTGCCAGGTGCTGCTGTTCAACAATGAGATTTACGGGCTGACCAAGGGGCAATACTCGCCGACGAGCCGCGAAGGCACGAAATCGCCGTCCACGCCGTTCGGCTCGATCGATCACCCCGCCAAGCCGTGCGCGTTTGCGCTGGGCTCAGGAGCGCGGTTCGTCGCGCGCACCTATGATGTCGCCAAGCAGACGGTCGAGGTGCTCAAGGCCGCGCACGCGCACAAAGGTGCGGCGTTTGTCGAAATTTTCCAGAATTGCATCGTCTATAATGAAGATGTTTTCGCGGAATTTACAGAAAAGAAGAATGCGGCGCACGGCCAGCTTTGGCTCAAACAGGGCGAGCCGATGCTGTTTGCGGGCGGCACCAAGGGCATCGCGCTGTGCATGGATACGCTGATGCTCAAGGTGGTTGATGTGGCCGATGCGAACTGGCAGGCGGCGGGTGTTATCGTCCATAATGTCCGGAACCGGGCGATAGCGCATATGCTCGTTGAAATGCCGTTCGGGGCTTTCCCGATGGCCTTGGGGGTCATTTATGATGATCCGGCCCCAACCTTTGAAAGCGGTGTTGTGGCGCAAAATGAAGCTGCCGCGCAGGGCAAAACGCCCGATCTCCAAGCGCTGATCGCCAAGGGCCAGACCTGGACGGTGGGGTAGGGCCGGGGGCGCGTAGGGCAGGAGCTATCCCGACATCACCCGCTCGAACGCGCGCACCGCATCCGCCATATCCGGCGCATTCCATATTGCGCTCGACACTGCCAGATAGTCTGCCCCTGCTGCCACCAGCGGCGCGGCATTGCATGGCATGATCCCGCCAATTGCCACACACGGCGTGCCGAACAATGTCGTCCACCAGCTCAGGATTGAGGGTTCAGGCCTGTGCTCGCTTGTCTTGGTGGCGGAAGGGTAAAAGCTCCCGAACGCAACATAATCCGCGCCGGCTTCAGCCGCTTCCATCGCGAGATGGCGGCTGGCATGGCAGGTGATGCCTATCTGCGCCTCACGGCCGAGCAGCGCACGTGCTTCAGCAACACTGCCGTCGGACTGCCCAAGATGCACCCCGTCCGCTCCGATTTTGGCGGCGAGTGCGGCATTGTCGTTGAGGATGAATGCAACATCATGATCGGCGCAAATGCGTTGCAAAGGCTCTGCGAGGCGCGCAATCTCATCATCGTCAAGCGCTTTGAGCCGGAGCTGGAACGCCGCCACCTCGCCTGAGCCAAGGACCTGTTTGAGACGCTCAGGAGATGATCCGGCTAAATCCGGTGACGAAACCAGATAAAGTTGACATCGAGGTCGTGTCTCGCGCTGAAATCGGGACGCAAAATCATCCGCGCTCAAATCATCCTCATTCATTTGCGATCTGCCTGTGAAACAATGTCTGTTGCGCGCAACGCCGCCATAATCTTCGCAAGATGCTGCCGGTCCTTCACCTCAATATCAATTACAAAAGAGTGAAATTCCATATCCTGATGATCGAGATTAAGGTTCAGGATATTAGCATTATGGCCGCCAAGGATTGTGGCTATCGCCCCAAGCGCTCCCGGCTCGTTGCGGACAATGACTTCTATGCGCGCAGGCGCCCCTTCAGAGCCTTCACCCCAGGCAAGATCGATCCAGTCCGCATCCGCACCGCTGGCAAGGCTCGGACAGTCGATGGAATGGACCTCAATCGCCTCATCGACACGCCTGACACCTATAATCCGGTCGCCAGGAACCGGCTTGCAGCACTGGCCCAACTGGAAAGCAACACCCGGCGTCAAGCCCTTGATAGACACCGGCCGACGATTGCGATCCTTGAGCCCGGCCAGAACAACTTCCATGTTGCCGGGCATCAAGGCTTCAAGCACGCTATGATCGTCAATTTTTTGCAGAGCGATAGCAACCATGAGATCATCGACATGTGTGAGTTTCAAACGTTGAAGTGCGAGCTCCAGAGCGTTCTTGGAAAGTTTGCGCGGTAATCTGCGAACAATATCATCATATAGTTTACGACCGAGTATAATCTGCTCGTCTCGCTCCTTATGCCGGACATACCGGCGGATAGCCGCACGTGCCTTTCCCGTCACCGCGAAATTGAGCCAATAGGGTTGCGGTTGCTGGGCTTTGGATTTCAGGATTTCAACCTGATCTCCATTTTCAAGCAAAGTGCGCAATGGAACAACCCGCCCATTAACTTTGGCACCTACAGCCTGATCTCCCAGTGCCGTATGAACGGCATAGGCCAGATCAATCGGCGTTGCCCCCTTTGGAAGCTGAAACAGTTCACCTTTTGGCGTGAACGTAAATATGCGATCCTGATACATCGCCATGCGGGTGTGTTCGAGGATCTCGTCAGCAGATTCGGCATGTTCGAGAATTTCGACAAGCTCACGAATCCAGCGCACTTGCTCATCGCCGGCCTTGCTGTCCTGTTTGTAGCTCCAGTGCGCAGCCACGCCATATTCGGCCTGATTATGCATCGCCTGACTGCGAATTTGAACCTCGATGCGCACTTTCTCGGAATGAAAGACCGAAGTATGCAATGAGCGATAGCCGTTGCGCTTTGGAGTTGAAATATAATCCTTGAAGCGTCCCGGAACGACTGGCCAACGGCGATGAATGAGGCCCAATGCACGGTAACAATCATCGGTTTCGGGAACAATGGCTCGAAAAGCCATTACATCTGACAGCTGTTGAAAGCTGACATGACGTTCAGCCATTTTACGCCAGATCGAATAGGGATGCTTTTCGCGGCCATAGACGGTGGCCTTTATTCCAGCGCGACCGAGTAACATGGTAATGCCCGAGCCGATCCGGGCAATCTGATCTCCTTCATGATGCAATTCGGCCAGCCGCGCGGTAATCGACGCATACGCCTCCGGCTCCAGCTCAGCAAACGCCAGTGTCTGCATTTCATTCATGAAATTATACATGCCGATTCGTTCAGCGAGCGGCGCATAAATATCCAGCGTCTCGCGAGCGATTCGGCCACGTTTTGCGGCATCAGGGATAAAATGCAACGTCCGCATATTGTGCAGCCGGTCGGCAAGTTTGACCAGCAGGACACGCACATCATCAGAGGTTGCCAGCAGGAATTTGCGCAAATTTTCTGCAGCACGCTCATTTTCACTCATTGCTTCGATTTTAGATAATTTTGTGACGCCATCGACCAGTCGCGCCACATTTTCGCCGAAATTATGCACAATTTCAGCGTGCGATGTTACCGTATCCTCAAGCGTATCATGAAGGATTCCCGTCACGATGGTTTCATCGTCGAGTTTGAGTGCAGTCAGTATTCCCGCAACTTCTATAGGATGGCTGTAATAGGGATCACCGCTCGCGCGCTTTTGCGCGCCATGTCTTTGAACAGAAAAAACATACGCGCGATTGATCAGTGCTTCATTTGAAGCCGGATTATATTCTTTAACCTGTTCAACCAGTTCATATTGTCTCAGCACAGCTTATAGTGGGGTAAATTCAAAGCCTAAAGCAAGCGCTATTCTAACCGATGCGCAGAATAATTTCAGCCGTCATAGTCAGCGCCCAAATTCTGGTTACGAGGCGGTGCGGCTGCGGTCAGGCGTAGTGCCTCCGCCGACTGACTGAGCGAGCCCAATTCATCCGCTACATCATCATCATCGAGCCGGATTCGCTGCAATGTCGTTACCGTTTGATCGAGTAATTGCGTCGGGCTCACAGTTTCGTCCGCAATCTCCCGCAGAGCAACTACCGGATTTTTGTCGTGATCCCGATTAATCGTAAGGTCGGAACCGCCGGAAATCTGCCTTGCCCGCTGAGCCGCCGCAAGCACAAGGTCAAACCGGTTCGATACTTTATCGATGCAATCTTCAACGGTAACGCGCGCCATTTCAGGGCTCCAAAGCTAAATCTGTCGGGGAGCGAGGCGTTTAGACCAGCTTGCGTGAATGGTCAAGCTGGGAGATTGTAAGAGACGAAACAGTGTTTCTATCTGCGATCGGTTCATCAAGCAACCTATGGCCCGATGCTTAAATGCACATTCATTCTTCTGTCGTAATCAGCATCGTCTCCCCAATCAGTGCGAAAAGCAGGAAAGGGCCGAATGCTGCGAGAAAGGGTGGATAAAAACCTGCGTTACCCATTGAAACGGACACATTATCGAAAATAAAATACGCCACACCCAGTGCAGCACCGATCAGAACACGCAAAAACATCTTGCCCGATCGCGCGAGTCCAAAACCGGCAATCGAAGCGAGCAGAGGCATCAACAAGGCTGATAATGGTGATGAAAATTTGTGCCACCAGCCGGTTTGCGCCTTTATCAGGTCGGATTCACGTGCAGTGGCACGTAAGTCGCCAATCGCCGAGCTTAGCTTTGTAATCGGCATCTGCTCAGGATCAACCGAGGCTAGCGAAAATTTATCCGATGTCACGCCATAAGCAACCACAATATCGCCGAGCGCCGTGTTGATCCCACGCACAACATCGAATCGCCGTGCATTGTGAAGCAGCCACCCCCCACCTGATTCCTGGCCATTTGTCGCACGGATAATGGACACCAGCAGACCATTATGGATGACAAAATAGTCGATCTGATACAGGCGAATAGCTGCACCCCGGCC
>JAGWQR010000325.1 GCA_028869975.1 Alphaproteobacteria bacterium
CGCCATTTCGAGCCGTTGAAAATGCCATAATGACCAACATTGGGCGCCATATGATACTGCTTCATGGTATCGGGCAGGCCGGTGGCGAGGGTGAGCGCAGCTTTGGTCTGGCCCAGTCCTGAAATATCGTCATTCTCCCCTTCAATGGAGAGCAGCGCAGTCCGGGTGATCGCCCCCGGATCAATCCGCGTCCCCCGGTGCATGAATTCGCCCCTGGGCAGCAAATGGCGTTGGAATACCGCATCGACCGTTTGCAGATAGAATTCGGCAGTCATGTCGCACACCGAACGATACTCGTCGTAGAATGCCTTGGTCGCGTCTGCGCTCTCGCCATCGCCGGCCACCAGATGTTTGTACATGTCCCAATGGCTCATCAGATGATTGCCGAGATTCATGCTCATAAATCCGGCGAGTTGCAGAAATCCCGGATAAACCCGCCGCCCTGCACCGCCATAGCCGATGGGCACATGTTGAATGACATTATTCTCGAACCAGGCGAGCGGTCGCTCCATCGAAATGCGGTTGACCACTGTAGGGGCCTCGCGCGTGTCGATCGGCCCGCCCATCATCGTGAGCGTATTGGGGGCGGCCGGGTGGCCTGCCGCATTCATAACGGCGGTCGCGGCATAGACCGGCACCGAGGGCTGGCACACAGCGAGCACATGCGCGTCAGGCCCGATATGCTCAAGGAACGCGATGACATAATCGATATACTCATCGAGGTCGAATGTGCCTTCGCCGAGCGGAACGTTGCGTGCATCGCGCCAATCGGTGATGTACACATCATGACGGGGGAGCATCCGCTCCACTGTGCCGCGCAGCAATGTTGCATAATGGCCCGACATCGGCGCGACGATCAGCAGTTTGGGCTGGGTTTCTGTACCCGGTTTGTCGAAATGCTTGAGCTGGCCGAAGGGTTTGCGCAGCACAATCTCTTCGTGCACTGCCACCTCGGCGTCATCCACAACCGTATGCGTGATCCCGAATTTGGGCTTGCCGCGCGGCGCTGCGGCATGGGCGAAGACCTCCAGGCTCGCCGACACGAGCGGGCTCATCGCACTGTATCCCAGGGGATTGGCGGGGTTGTTCAGCCATCCGGCGCCCAGACCGGCAAGCTTGCTCGCACCTGCGAGAAACGAGCGCTGCACTTCATAGGCGTCGTAGAGCATTTAGCCTCGTTTCTACCCTCATGGCCGGGGTGATGTGGCAAGCAATGTAACCGGTTGCAAGGCGGATTGTTGCGCCGCAGCAAGGAGATGTGGAAAACTCCTGCTCCATTTTGGCTATTGTGGCCTCACCGCCGACAACCATTTGAGGCGCCGCGGCCGCGCTGTTAGTGAGCGCACATGGCGATCCCCACTACG
>JAGWQR010000326.1 GCA_028869975.1 Alphaproteobacteria bacterium
ATTCGGGCCAGCAGCATGTTGACGACAGTTTCAAATTCGAGGGGCCGCAGCTCAGCAATGTTGAATATGCGCTGTGTGCCGAGGAAATGGGGCAAATTGAATGGGCGTCAGAAGTGTTCAACTGTTCGGCACCCGACACCGGCAATATGGAAGTGCTGCATCGCTATGGCACCCGCGCGCAGAAGGACAAGTGGCTCCACCCGCTGATGACGGGCGACATCCGCTCCGCCTTTTTGATGACCGAGCCGCAGGTGGCTTCTTCGGATGCGACCAATATCGAAACCGAAATCCGGCGCGATGGTGATGAGTATGTCATCAACGGGCGCAAATGGTGGTCGAGCGGGGCGGGAGATCCCCGCTGTGCAATCACGATCCTGATGGGGAGAACCGATGCGCGTGCGCCCGCGCACCTTCAGCAATCCATGCTGCTGCTGCCGCTGGATATGCCGGGCGTGCGGGTGGTGCGCCATCTGCCGGTGTTTGGCTATGATGATGCGCCGCATGGTCATATGGAAATTGCGCTGGAGAATGTGCGGGTGCCAGCCTCGAACATGCTGCTTGGAGAGGGGCGCGGATTTGAAATTGCGCAGGGGCGGCTTGGGCCGGGCCGTATCCACCATTGTATGCGGACGATCGGTGCGGCGGAAGCGGCGCTCGGCAAAATGGTGGCCCGGCTGCAATCGCGCATTGCGTTTGGCAAGCCTCTCTATGAACATTCGGTGTGGGAGGAGCGGGTGGCGGACGCGCGGATGGAAATTGAGTGCACCCGTCTGCTCTGCCTGAAAGCGGCGGATATGATGGATAAAGCGGGCAACAAGGCCGCGCGCAACGAAATAGCGATGATCAAGGTCAAGGCGCCACGTGTAGCGCTCAAAGTGCTTGACGATGCGATCCAGGCGCATGGGGGGGCTGGCGTTTGTGATGATTTTGGCCTGGCCAAGGCTTATGCAGGTATCCGCACACTGCGGCTCGCCGATGGACCGGACGAAGTGCATCAGCGCTCAATCGCACGTATGGAATTCGGACGGACAAAAAATCACAGCTGAGCACTGGACGGCCAAGGCACTCCTGGAAAATAATTGACTTGCTGATGTAACAAAAATTTTACATTATGCCGCGAATACGGGGCATATTTGATGATTTTTGGCCTAATCCTCCACTGGCTGGTTTTAATGTGGAACGAATGTGTGCTGTTTGCAGCAGTCGGATTTTTGTTGGGCGGTCTTGATGAGTTGGCGGTGGACCTGATCTGGATCGTGCGGGCCTTCTGGCGCAAGCTGTTTATTTACCGTCGTCACCGGCGCATCACCATGGCCGAACTCGCCGCGCCGGCGGAACCGGGACATCTCGCTATTTTTGTAGCGGCATGGGATGAAGCATGCGTTATCGGGCCGATGTTGCGCCACGCGCTCGCCACGCTCGATCATCCCCGGTTCCAGATATATCTCGGCTGTTACGCCAATGATCCTGCCACACGGCAGGAAGTTCGGGCCATTGATGACCCGCGCCTGCGGATCATCATCAATCCCCGTGATGGCCCGACGAGCAAGGCCGATTGCCTCAATGTGCTCTGGGCGAAGATGAAAGCGAATGAAAAGCGCGATCATATGCGCTTCAAGGCGATCATCCTGCATGATGCGGAGGATGTGGTTCACCCAGCTGAACTCAAGCTGTTTGATACCTTGATCGAGCGCGCTGCACTGGTGCAGCTCCCCGTCTGCCCGATGGTCGATCCCGCCTCGCGGTGGATCAGCGGTCATTATTGCGACGAATTTGCCGAGGCGCATGGCAAAGTGATGGTGGTACGCGAATTTCTTGGTGCCTCGCTGCCATCGGCGGGGGTGGGATGCGCGTTTGAGCGTGAGATGCTGGGGCGAATTGCGACTGCGAACGGGGGCGCACCATTCAATGGCGACAGCCTTACCGAAGATTATGAACTTGGCTTGAAAATCGGCGCGCTGGGGGGGCGCACGATTCTGGCGCGTTTGCCTGAAGGATCGGGTCGCGAGGCACTGGTACAGACTCGCGCGCATTTTCCCTCGACGCTGATCGCGGCTGAACAGCAGAAGGCCCGATGGATTACCGGCATAGCGCTGGCGGGCTATGACCGGCTCGGCTGGCAAGGCAATATCGCGGAATGCTGGATGCGCGCGCGTGACCGGCGGGCCCTGCTCAGCGCACTTGTTCTGTTTGTGGGATATGTATCGATTGTGCTGGGTGGTCTCATAGGACTGGCTGATCTGCTCGCGGTGCAGTCTTTTCCGGCATTTTCACCAACGCTGCAACTTATCATTGCGCTCAATGCCCTGCTCATGCTGTGGCGGGTGGCTGTGCGCGTCTATTTTGTATGGGATAGCTATGGCGCGCGCATGGCGCTGGAGGCGATTCCCCGCATGATAGTCGCCAATATCATTGCTGTCTTCGCGGCGCGGCGAGCGCTGTTCCAATATGTGCAACTCCTGCGCACCGGTGAATTTCACTGGCAGAAAACACAACATAATTTCCCGGTTGATCTGGCGGGAGTAACGTGAAGGCGGGCCGTCCCTTAAGAGCAATGGCCTTGATTTTGGGCGGCTGGATTCTGGGGCGGATCGGTGTGATCTGGACAGACAGGATGGCCCTTCCACGCATTGTGGTGTCTGGCGGGCAGAAACATCCTATGCACCGATTGAAAGAACCCAATACCGATGTATTTGTCGACAGGGCTGCGCACACAGGTAAACCTGAAGTAACAGCAACTCTCCGGAATTTTCAGCTTATACCCGGGCCGCAAGGCTTGCGGAAATGGAGCGGCATCTCCCATTTACATGCTGAAACGGCTCGTATGCAGCCGATGACCCCGACGAAGTCAGTGCGCATGGCGCTTCACCATGGTCCGCAACCAGCCATGACACGCTCGCTAGTGTCCGGGCCGGTGGAGGTGGCTGCGGCTATAACGGAGAACGCTTCGGCCAATCCAGGCCAAAGCCTGCGCCAACACGAACATCCGGATTTGCCATTGCCG
>JAGWQR010000327.1 GCA_028869975.1 Alphaproteobacteria bacterium
CAAACATGTCGAGCATATCGCGCTGGGCCTCGATCCCCATCCCCGAGAGCGCCCAGCCCTGCCCCGCCGCTGCCATCAACGCGTGCAATCCGCCGCCGACATTGGGCGGGGTTTTCAGTGACATTGCACGCAAAACATCAGCCACTTTCTCAAGTGCAGCCTCATAATGCGGGAAGACATCTGCGTCCTTTTGTGAAAAGCGCGCAAATTCGGCTTGCGTGCGCGCCATGCCGCCGCCCAGCTTGAGATAATTATTCGCGAACGGAAAAAAGTTCGAGATTGTACGCTCTTTGATGCGAAAACCATGATCGTGCAACTTCATGTCGGCGATGACTTTGGGGCGCAACAGGCTGACCGTGTAGCTCGCGGTCGAATTGCGGAAACCGGGATGAAATTCCTCGGTTACGGCCGCGCCGCCCACCACATGCCGTCGCTCAAGCACGCGCACCTTCATCCCCGAACGCGCCAGGTAAAAAGCGCAAACCAGGCCATTGTGCCCCCCACCGATGATGAGCGCGTCATATTTTTTCGTCATTTACCCCTCCGCCGTATGTGTATGGCGTGACCAGCCCGGTTCCGGGGCATTCGGCAGCCGCGCTTCCGGGATGAGTGCGCGCACCTTGCGCGCAAACGAGCGCAGACACACCTCACTCGCTCCAATCGGGCCCTGTGTATAGCTGCGTGACGCCATGCCATTCTGGACATGGCTGATGAGCCAGGTATCCTCGGCGTTCACATGGCGGTTGATGCGGATATTGGCGTAGCGCACCAGTTTCATCTCCCGGCGGTCATCGGGCAGCGCGAACGCCATGCCACGCAATATGCTTGTGGTGGGTGATACCGGCAGCCATTGCATGAAATCGATCTGGTCGGCATAAATGTCGAATGCCATGTTCGGCCATAATTTGTAATAGAGCCAGAGCCGTTGATGGCTCTCGGGCAGATGCGGCGCGTACGGCAGGTGTTTCTGATAGAAACGTTCCCAGAAATCACTTGAAGATTCTTCGGCAAGATAGCCTGACATCTTGTCAACCCAGGGTTGCGCCTCGATTGCATAGGATTTGCCAAACAGACGCGTGAGGCCGGGATGCGCGACCGGAATATGGAGATTATCTGAATAATTGTCTCCGATATTCTTCCAGTTGACAGCGCGCGGGCGGATCGAAACATCATCGAATGTGCGCATAGATTCGAAGCGATACGGCGCAATCTCGGCCTCATAAGGAGCCATCATGGTGGCAACACTCGGCCCGCCATCGTTAGCGAGACGCACAAAGACAAAGCCGCGCCAGATTTCAACCTCGACCGGCGCAAGGCCATTTTCCTCCAGCTTGAGTGCCGGATAATCGCGCCGCATCGGCACGCCGGACAGGCGGCCATCCAGCTCATAGGCCCAGGCATGATACGGGCAGACGATCTTCCTGGTGCAGCCGCCCGTCCCATTCAGCAAGCGCATCGCGCGGTGGCGGCAGACATTGGTGAACGCGCGCACGGTGCCATCGTCACCGCGCAGCACGATGACGCTTTCGCCGATATAGTCAAGCGCGCGCCAGTCCCCCGCCCCGCTGATGTCGCTTTCGTGGCAGACGATCTGCCAGCTTGGCCGGATGATCCGCCCCATTTCAACAGCGAAATACTCGGGATCAGAATAAACCCAGGCCGGAAGCGACCAGTCGGCGCAAGGATCAGCATGGATATGGTTCATCTGGTTTCCGATCTTATCCTGGTATGGGGCGATAAACCCGACTCAAACTCAGAAATCGACAATATCATAATGCGCGGGCGGAGTTATGACCTCCATGCGTTCGGATAATAATGGCCGAAAGGATGGCCGCGATTTCAGGCCGGAATACCAGTTCTTGGTCGCAACATGTCCACGCCAGTCGATCCCACCCAGATAGTCGGCCACAGAAATCTGCGCGGCACCCGCCAGATCCGCGAGGCTGAGCGCCGAACCTGCCAGCCAGTTGCGATGATCGAGCAGCCAGTCGATATAATCGAGCAACTGGTTGGCGCTGCGCATGGCGGTGCGCAGCACAGTCGCATCAGGCGCGGCACGATGCACCAGCCGCTTTTCCATTCGCTCGTGCATCAACGGCGCAGTCACTTGTGCGAAGAACTGCTCATCGAACCAGGCAGTGAGGCGGCGAATCTCGGCACGGTTGATCGCCGTTCCTGAAATCATCGGCAGCGTATCGGCAGTTTCCTCAAAAAATTCGCAGATTGCTGATGAATAGCTGATAACCTCATGGCGCTCCTTCTCGACCAGCACCGGAGTCAGCCCGGCCGGGTTGAGATCGATGAATTCGTCGCGCCGCTCCCATGGATTTTCACGAACCAGTTCATAGCCGATGCCCTTCTCGCCCATCATCAGCCTGACTTTGCGCGAGAAGGGACAAAGGGGGAATTGGTAGAGTAGCCACATCAGATCAGTTTATCCGATCCGGTGCAGCCAGAGCAGCGCCGCGACCCCGGCTATGATACGATAAAGCGCGAAAGGCGTGAATCCCGCGCGTGAAATGACGGCTACGAAGGCCTTGACGACAACCAGCGCAACAAGAAACGACACGATCGTTCCAATCCCGATCAGCCCCAGGCCAATCGATCCCAGATTATGGCGGTGTGTAAAGAGCTGGAACGCCGAGGCCGCAATCATCGTCGGCACCGCCAGGAAGAAGCTGAATTCGGCCGCCGTCTTGCGTTCGACCCCCAAAGACAGCGCACCCATAATGGTTGCTCCAGAACGGCTGACACCAGGAACCATCGCCAGACACTGGGCAAACCCGATCATGACCGCATGGCCGAGCGGGATATGCTCGATATTCTTTTCGGTTTCAGCTATGCCATTGCCAGAGGCTGGATTTTTTTGCTGGATGCCATAAAGTGGCACAATGAAGCGCTCGATCAGGATAATCACCACCCCCCCAATGACCAGCGACCATGCTACAACCGTCGCATTTGAGAGCAGCGCCTCTATGCGCTTGTGCAGTAATGCGCCCAGAAAAAGCGCTGGTACCACCGCTATCGCAAGATTGCGTGTGAATAGCATCGCACCTGACTCACGGCGCAGCAAACCCTGAAGCACATCCATGAAAGTGCGCCAGTAAAGCACGACAATGGCCATGATCGCGCCGAACTGTATGACGATGTTGAACACATCCCATTGATCTGCATTGAAGCCGAGCAATTTGGTCGCCAGAATCAGGTGCCCAGTAGAGGATACCGGCAAAAATTCCGTAACGCCCTCGACGATGCCAAGTTCAACCGCCGTCAATGTCAATGGATCCACAATCATGCTCCCTGCGCAAGTGGGGGCGAAAAACGTCCGTGCTTGCGGTAAATGCTCAACCAGCCCTCTGCCACGACATCCAGCGGCGTGGCGGCAATTCCAAGCGCATTCAGGGGCCTGGCTTCCGGCGAAACAATTGTATCGTGTTGCAACATCAGCCATTGATCCCAAGTGATCGGTGCTCCAGGCAGCCATCCAGAAATTCGTGCGGCCAACGCAACCAATAGATCCGGCACCGGCGCATAAAGCGGGTGCACACCGATCTGCTGCCCAATCCAGCTTAAAATTTCGGACATGTTCATGATCTGCGTGCCGCCCAGTTCGAATAACTGCCCTGCATATTTCGGCGCCAGTGCTGCGGTAATCGCACGCGCTACATCGCCCGCAAAAATTGGTTGAAACCGTGTTGCAGGCCTCACAACCGGTACAATCGGTGCGCTGCGGATCATGCGCGCAAACCGGTTGATAAACTGGTCTTCGCGGCCAAAAATGATCGACGGACGCAAAATCACGGCACTTGGAAAAGCCGTTCGTGCGGCTGCTTCGCCCTGCCCTTTAGATCGACCATATCTTGAAATGCTTCCCGGATCCGCACCAATCGCCGAAATATGAACGAACATTTTCACATTTGCCTGCGCTGCGGCCTGAGCAACTGTAGCTGCCCCCAGATGCTGCACCGCATCCATCCGTGCAAAGCTGCCAACCAGATTGATAACTCCATCAACGCCCGCAACAGCACGCGCTACACTTGCAGGTTGAGTCAGGTCAGCCGCTACGAATTGTAACTGTCCCAACCCACCCTGAGGCTTGAGAAAAAGTCCATCCGATGGCGTTCTTGAAGCCACCCGGACCCGCCAACCCGCGGCGAGTAAATCACGCACTACATAGCGGCCAAGAAACCCGCTTCCTCCAAATACGGTGATCAAACCGCGCATAACGTCCTC
>JAGWQR010000328.1 GCA_028869975.1 Alphaproteobacteria bacterium
AGAACCGCGTCATCCGGCCCAACCCCTGGTTCCGTCTGTTCGCCACCGCCAATACGGTGGGGCTGGGCGACACTTCGGGCCTCTATCATGGCACGCAGCAGATCAACCAGGGCCAGATGGACCGCTGGAGCATCGTCGTCGGCCTTAATTATCTGCCCGCGCAGGTTGAGGCCGAGATCGTGCTCAAGAAAGCGGGCGCGAAGGATGAAGCGGCGGTCGCCAATATGGTCAAGGTGGCGGAACTCAGCCGTCAGGGCTTCATCAATGGCGATATTTCAACGGTGATGAGCCCACGCACCGTCATCACCTGGGCGCAGAACGCTTCGATTTTCAATGATCTTGGCTTTGCCTTCCGCCTCTCTTTCCTGAACAAATGCGACGAGGCCGAGCGGATGATCGTCGCCGAATATTATCAGCGCGTGTTCGGCAAGGACTTGCCCGAGAGCGTGGTGGGGAAGCGATGATCTGTGGTTGAAAACGCCTCCCGCCCGCCCCTCAAGCCCAAGGATGCGCCCGATCTCTCGCGCTTTGCGTGGGACGATGCGCTGCGCCTAGACGATCAACTCACCGAGGAAGAGCGGCTGATCCGTGACACTGCGCACGCCTATGCGCAAGACAGGCTGCAACCGCGCGTGATTGAAGCCTTCCGCGATGAGCACACCGATCCGGAAATTTTCCGCGAAATGGGCGAACTGGGGATGCTCGGCATAACCGTGCCCGAGGCCTATGGCGGGCTTGGCGCCTCCTATGTGGCCTATGGGCTGGTCGCGCGCGAGGTGGAGCGGGTTGATTCAGGCTATCGTTCGATGATGTCGGTGCAGTCCTCGCTCGTTATGTATCCGATCTATGCCTATGGATCGGAGGAACAGCGCCAGAAATACCTGCCCAAGCTGGCGAGCGGCGCATGGATTGGCTGCTTTGGCCTCACCGAACCCGATGCCGGCTCCGATCCGGCCGGGATGAAAACCCGCGCCACCAAATCCGCGACCGGCTATATCCTCAACGGCAGCAAAATGTGGATTTCAAACTCCCCCTTCGCCGACGTGTTTGTGGTGTGGGCGAAGTCGGATGCGCACGAGGGCAAGATTCGCGGCTTCGTGCTCGACAAGGGCACCAAAGGCCTAAGCGCGCCCAAGATCGGTGGCAAGCTCTCGTTGCGCGCGTCGATCACCGGCGAGATTGTGATGGACAATGTCGAGGTGGGTGAGGACGCGCTGTTGCCGCATGTTGAAGGGCTCAAAGGCCCGTTCGGGTGCCTCAATCGCGCGCGCTACGGAATCAGCTGGGGCGTGCTCGGCGCGGCGGAGTTCTGCTTTCAAGCCGCGCGCAATTATGGGCTGGAGCGCAAACAGTTCAA
>JAGWQR010000329.1 GCA_028869975.1 Alphaproteobacteria bacterium
ACGCTGCCGTTCATCAGCTATGGCGGCTCTTCGATGATCGCGCTGTGCATTGCATTCGGGCTTTTGCTGGCGTTCACGCGCCGTAACCCCTATCTAATGCGCTCACCCTATGTCGTGAAATGGAATCAGCGATGAGCATAACGCGCCACTTCATTCTTGCCGCCGGTGGCACTGGCGGGCATATGATGCCAGCAAGCGCGCTGGCTGATGAACTGGTCGCGCGCGGGCATAGCGTGGCGCTGATTACCGACGCACGCGGCGCGAAAATTCCGGGCCTGTGCGCGGATATGGATGTGCATGTCATTCCCGCCGGGCGCATCACCAAGAATCCGATGAGTTGGCCGGGCGGGGCGCGGGCGATTCTGTCCGGGCGCAGGCAATCGCGCGCGCTCTACCAGGATTTTGCGCCGTGTGTTGTGGTCGGCTTTGGCGGCTATCCCGCCTACCCGGCGCTGATGGCGGCGCATTCGCTGGGTATTCCGACGGCGGTGCATGAGCAGAATGCGGTGCTCGGGCGCGTCAACCGGCAGGTGGCGGGCAGTGTGGCGGCGATTGCAACCGCCTATCCCGACATTCAGCGCCTGCCTGATCATGCACGCACCAAGGTGCATCAGGTCGGCAATCCGGTGCGCGCCGAGGTGTTGGCGCTGCGCGATCTTCCCTTTCCCGCGCTCGATGGGGAGGGGATTTTCCGGGTGCTCGTCACCGGCGGCTCGCAGGGGGCGAACATCTTGTCGGATGTGGTGCCGGAAGGGCTGTCGATGCTGCCGCCGCATTTCCGCAGTCGGTTGCAGGTGACGCAGCAATGCCGCGCCGAGGACATCGACCGGGTGCGCGCGGCCTATATCGGCCTTGGCATCCCTTCCGATCTAGCGACATATATTCCAGACATGCCCGAAAAACTGAGCTGGGCGCATCTGGTGATCGCGCGGGCAGGCGCATCGACCATCGCCGAACTCACTTGCGCCGGGAGGCCCGCGATCCTGATCCCGCTGCCTTCGGCGATGGACAATCATCAAACCCATAATGTACGCGAAATGGTGGCGGCGGGCGGCGCACGCGCGATCCACCAGGCTGATTTCACGCCGGTTGAACTCGCCAAACAGATGCAGAAACTGGGGCTGGAGCCAGCGGCGCTTGCCAATGCGGCCGCACGAGCGAGATCCGTCGGGCGGCCCCATGCCACGCGCGATCTTGCCGATCTGGTTGAAAGCCTCGGCCGCACCCCGGTGATGGACGGGATTGAGGTGCGCAAGCCGGTACGCGCTCGCACCACTGGTGCATTCGCAGGAGCACGGGCATGAGAGGCGTCGCAACCGACATCGGTACCATCCACTTCGTCGGCATTGGCGGCATCGGCATGTCGGGCATTGCCGAGGTGATGCACAATCTTGGCTATAGCGTGCAGGGTTCCGACATTGCCGAGGGCTATGTTGTGGAAGGCTTGCGCAAGCGGGGCATCAAGGTGATGATCGGGCATGATGCGGCGCATGTGCAAAACGCCGCCGTGCTCGTCACCTCCACGGCCGTCAGCCGCAAGACCAACCCCGAGGTAGAGGCCGCCTATGACAAACGCATTCCAGTGGTGCGCCGCGCGGAGATGCTCGCCGAGCTGATGCGGCTCAAATCCACAGTCGCGGTAGCGGGCACACATGGCAAGACCACGACCACCAGCATGATCGCCGCCATGCTCGATGCGGGCGGTGTTGATCCCACCGTTATCAATGGCGGGATCATCAATAATTACGGATCGAATGCACGGCTTGGTGCGTCCGACTGGATGGTGGTGGAGGCGGATGAGAGTGATGGCTCGTTCCTGCGGCTCGATGGCACGATTGCGGTGGTGACGAATATCGATCCCGAACATCTCGATCATTATCGCTCGTTTGATGGCGTCAAGGATGCGTTCGTGCAGTTTATCGAGAATGTGCCTTTTTATGGCGCGGCGGTGCTGTGCCTCGATCATCCGGAAGTGCAGGCGCTGATCCCGCGCATCCGCGACCGGCGGCTCATCACCTATGGATTTGCGGCCCAAGCCGATGTCCATTGCGCGCTCGTTACACCGGTGCCTGGCGGCAACCATTTTGATGTGGTTATCCGCGAGCGTGATGGCGCAACGCGCAGCATTCTTGGCATTCATCTACCTATGCCAGGGCGGCACAATGTCCAGAACGCGCTCGCGGCAATCGCGGTCGCGGTTGAAATGGGCCTGCCAGATGGGGTGATCCAGCATGGCTTTGCCAAGTTTGGCGGCGTCAAGCGGCGCTTCACAAAAGTGGGCGAAGTTGAGGTGGATGCAACAAAGGTCGCGATCATTGATGATTATGGCCATCATCCAGTGGAGATCCGCGCGGTGCTGGCGGCGGCCCGCGAGGGTGCGCTTGGGCGGGTCATTGCCGTGGTTCAGCCGCACCGCTATACCCGTCTGCGCGACCTCATGGATGATTTTGCGCAGAGCTTCAACGATGCCGATCTGGTCTATGTCGCGCCGGTTTATGCGGCTGGGGAAGCGCCGATAGAGGGCGTGTCATCGGGCGAACTCGCTGCGCGGATCAAGGCGCGCGGGCACCGGGCGGTGCATGAAATCGCCGATGCAGGCGCGCTGGCGCAAGCCCTCGCCGCTGAACTCAAGGCTGATGACATGGTCGTCTGCCTCGGCGCAGGTGACATCACCAAATGGGCGGCCGGGCTGGCGGATGCGATAGTGAAGGTGCACGGATGAGCGCCGCTCTTGAAATGCCAAAAGTGCGGGGCAAACTCACCGCACAAGCACCGCTCGCGTCGTTGGTCTGGTTCCGCACCGGCGGCGCGGCGCAATGGCTGTTCGAGCCGGAAGATGCGCAGGATCTGACTGATTTTCTGCGCGGCCTCCCGCCTGAAACCCCGGTGTGGGCGCTGGGCAATGGCTCGAACATGATTATCCGCGATGGCGGCGTGCCGGGCGTCTGCGTGCGACTGGGCAAGGCTTTTGCGCAGGTTGCGCGCGTTGACGACACGCATCTGCGCAGCGGCGCGGCGGTGCCCGATATGGCGCTCGCCAATGCGGCGCGCGATGCTTCGCTTGCCGGGGTGGAATTTTTGCGGGGCATACCCGGCACGGTCGGCGGTGCGGTGAAAATGAACGCCGGGGCGCACGGCGGCGAAACCCGCGATTGTCTGGTGAGCGCAACCATTGTGCGGCGCTCGGGTGAAATCTGCACGCTCGGCACTGCCGACCTCGGTTTCGCCTATCGTCATTCGGAACTGCCCGCCGATGCGATTGTGGTGGAGGCGCTGTTTTGCGGTGTGCCAGCTGAGCGCGATACCATTCAGGAACGCATGAAGGCGATCACCGCGCACCGCGAGGCCGCGCAGCCGATCCGCTCGCGCACGGGCGGCTCCACCTTCAAGAATCCGGAAGGCGGCAAGGCTTGGGCATTGATCGATGCGGCCGGGTGCCGGGGGTTGATGATCGGCGGCGCGCAGGTGAGCGAGAAGCATTGCAACTTCCTCATCAACACCGGCACCGCGACCAGTGCCGATATTGAAACACTGGGCGAAGAAGTACGCGCGCGGGTGAAGGCGCATTCGGGCGTGGAACTGCATTGGGAGATCAAGCGCGTCGGCATGTTTGGCGGAGCGCCAACTGAGCGGGTGGGAGTCGCGAAGTGAGTTTGCACGTCGTTGTCCTGATGGGCGGTTGGTCGGCCGAGCGCGAGGTCTCGCTGATGTCGGGCACGGGCGTCGCCGATGCGCTGGAGCGCAAGGGCTATCGCGTCACCCGGATTGATATGGGGCGGGATGTGGCGCTCCGGCTTGCTGAAGCGCAGCCTGATCTGGTGTTCAACGCGCTGCACGGCACGCCGGGCGAAGATGGCACGGTGCAGGGGATGCTCGACCTGATGGGGCTGAACTACACGCATTCGGGCCTCGCCACCTCGGTCATTGCCATCGACAAGCAACTCACCAAGCAGGCGCTCGTGCCGCACGGGATCAGGATGCCGGGCGGACATGTTGTGGCGTCGAAAAGCCTGTATGTCAGCGATCCGCTGCCGCGCCCTTATGTTTTGAAACCGGTCAATGAGGGCTCGTCGGTGGGAGTGGCGATCGTGACCCAGGGGGGCAATTATGGCGATCCGATCGGACGCGATGTAGCGGGGCCATGGCAGCATTTTGATGAACTGCTGGCCGAGCCTTACATCCGTGGCCGCGAACTCACGGTTGCGGTACTCGGCAACCGCGCGCTGGGTGTTACCGAGCTGCGGCCCAAATCCGGCTTTTATGATTTCGATGCCAAATATACCGACGGGATGACCGATCATATCTGCCCGGCCAATATCCCTGCCGACATTGCCGAAGCGATGATGGAAATGGCTCTGAAGGCGCATCGTGTGCTGGGGTGCAAGGGGGCCTCTCGCGCCGATTTCCGCTGGGATGATGAGCAGGGTGTTGCGGGCATCTACCTGCTCGAAGTCAATACGCAACCGGGGATGACACCGCTCAGCCTCGTGCCGGAGCAGGCCAAACATAACGGGATTACATACGAGGATCTGGTCGAGATGATTGTGAAGGAGGCCTTATGAGCAGTGTCGCCAAGGGGAACGCGACCAGAATCAAGCGCGGGGCTGCCAACGCGCGCAAACCGCGCCCCGTGGTGAAGCGCACGCGCAAGACGCGGGCGCAACGGGGCCCAAGCTGGTTTGCCAAATTGCTGGTGCGGCTGCACATCACCCCGGCGCTGATCCGCAAGGCGACGACGGTGGCGCTGGTCGGCTGTGCCTGTGTGGCGACGCTGATGGTGGCGAACCTGGCCGGGGTGCCGCGTGCGTTGAAATCTGTCGCCGCGCACCAGCTTGCGAAGGCGGGGCTGGTTGTGCGGCATATCGAAATCGACGGGCTCGATCATATGGATCGTGATACGGTCAACCTCATAGCGCTCAATCAATACAATGCGTCGATGCTGGATGTGGATTTGGCTGGCCTGCGCAATAAGCTGATGGCTTATGGCTGGATTGCGGATGCGCAGGTGACGCGGCGCTGGCCCGATACGCTGGTGATTTCGGTGCAGGAACGCAAGCCTGCCGCCGTGTGGCAGCATGGGGGCCAGTTGGCGCTTGTTGATAGCAAGGGCGTGGTGCTGCAGCCGGTGACCGCCGATGATATGCCGGGCGACTTGCCGGTTGTGGTCGGCCCTGATGCCAATACGCAATCGGCCGCGCTGGAGACGTTGCTGGCCCATGCGCCGCGCCTCAAACCGCTTGTCGTCGGGGCCACCTGGGTCGGTAACCGTCGCTGGGATTTGCGTTTTGCGACGGGCGAAGTGCTCGCACTGCCCGAAGGCGGGGATCAGGCGGCGCTGGCGCTTGCCGCCTTTGCCCGGCGCGATCTTGACAATGACCTGCTGGGCAAAGGCTACAAGCATTTCGATGTGCGCGACGGGCAGCATCTCGTCGTGCGGCTGAATGGGCAGGATCAGTCCAGCCAATCATCTGAAACGACAACCCCCACGCCAGGAAGCAAGCACGGATAAGATGCTCCCACCGCGCAGCTCAAATCTAATTACGGCGCTCGACATTGGCTCATGGAAAGTCTGTGCGATGATTGCAGAACGCCTGGATACTGGCGAACTCAGCATTCTTGGCACGGGTCAGCGTGAAAGTCAGGGTGTCAAGCGCGGCTATGTCGCCGATATGCAGACCACGGAAAGTGCGATCCGTGAGGCTGTCGAACTGGCTGAACGCATTGCCGGAACCAACATCGAGGATGTGTGGGTCAGTTTTTCTGCCGGCGGGCTGGTCAGCAGCATTGCATCGGTAGAGGTTGAATTGGGCGGTGCCCGCATTACCCAGCCAGATATTGATGCACTGCTTGCCGCCGGGCACGACTCTCTCGATCCGGAGGGCCGGATGATCCTGCACGCGCAACCCACGCTCTACACACTCGATGGCCTGCAAGGGGTGACGACGCCGCTCGGCCTTCATGCTGACCGGCTCGGGGTCGATATTCATGTTGTTTCAGCGGATGGTTCGCCGGTGCGCAATCTCGATCTGTGCGTGCGCAGCGCGCATCTGGAAGTCAAATCGATCATCGCATCGCCTGTAGCGACAGGTCTGTCGTGTATCTCGAACGAGGAGCGCGAGCTGGGCGTCGCGCTGGTCGAGCTGGGTGGCGGCGTAACCAATGTTTCGCTTTATGTAGGGGGGGTGCTGGTCGGGCTGATTTCCATTCCCATAGGCGGGCAGGATCTGACCGATGACATCGCCTCAACCTTTGGCACCCTGCGCACCCAGGCGGAACGGATGAAATGTTTTTACGGATCGGCCACCGCCAGCCCGCGTGACAATCATGAGATGATAGAAATTGCCCCGATTTCCGAGAGCGATGAAGGTGTGGAGCTGGCCCGCATCACCCGCGCGCAACTGATTGCTGTCATCCGCCA
>JAGWQR010000330.1 GCA_028869975.1 Alphaproteobacteria bacterium
GAACGGGCCTGCGCGGTGACCTCATCCCGGTGGATCATCCAGTCTGGGCGCGGATGGCGGCGGAGATGGCGGAATTGCTCGTCAACCTCATTCTGATCGCGTCACCTGGGCAGATACTGATCGGGGGCGGTGTGGCGATGGGCCAGGCGGGGTTGCTGCCTAAAGTGCGTGATGCCGTGGCGGAGCGCCTCAATGGGTATGTGCTCGGGATGGATCGGGAAGCGCTTGACAGCATGATCCGAACGCCCGCGCTGGGCGACGATGCCGGCCCGTTGGGCGCAATCGCACTCGGGCTCGATGCGCTTGCCGCTGAAAAGCAACCGGCATGATGTTCTCCCCTTCCCTTTGATACGCAACGAACAGGATTTCAACACGGCTGGCCCTGGCTGATGCGCTCTCCGAAATTTTGCCATTATGGCCTGACAGATCATTCTTGACAGGGCTGGATATATCCCCATATTGGCCTTACCAAATTAGGGAATGAGTCTATATGAAGCTGACACATCTTCTCGCGTGTCTGGGCGCTCTGACGGGATCAGGTGTCTTTGCCGGCCGCGTACCTTACCATAATGTTGCGGCCGCAAGGCACATCGAGGACTTGAACCAGGGGTGGCGCTTTCATTTTGGTGCGGACGCGCCCGATGCGCCCTCACCCGCATATAATGATGCGGGCTGGGCGCAGGTCAGCCTGCCGCACACCTGGAACCGCTTGGGGGCCTACAGCATCACACGCGCGCCGGACGCGAACGACAAGCAGGGGATCGGCACCTACCGGCTGCATTTCACCGGCCCCAAGGCGGACGCAACCAAGCGGCATTATCTTCAATTCGACGGGGTGGGCAATATCGCGACCGTCTGGCTCAACGGTGTGAAGCTGGGCGAGCACAGGGGGGCGTTTTCGCGCTTTCGTTTTGATGTGACAGGGCTGCTCAAGGCGGGGGCGGATAATATCCTCGTGGTGCAGGCCGACAACAGCAAGCCCGCGCCTGGCGCCTCAACGCAGGATGTTATTCCGCTTGGCGCTGATTTCTTCATCTACGGCGGGATTTATCGCGGCGTATCACTGATTTCTGCAAATGCGACCAGCATTGATCTGATGGATTATGCCGGGCCGGGGGTCTATGCCCATACCGCGTATATCGGGGCAGATGGCGCGACAATCGCGGTGCGCGCACAGGTGCGTGGAGTTGTGGCCGGTGGCGTACCAGTTCGTGCCGTTGTCGCGATTGACGACGCGCAGGACAGACCTGCCGCGCCGCCTCTAATGATACCCGTACACGCCACCAAAGCTGGCGCTGCCGAGATCAGTGGCACACTCCTGCTGCGCCACCCGCATCTGTGGAATGGGCGCGCCGACCCCTATCTCTACCATCTCAGCGTCAGCCTTTATCGCAGCGGACAACGTCTGGATGCCGTAACGGTGCCGCTGGGCGTGCGCACCTTCCGGGTTGATGCTGACAAGGGCTTTTTCCTGAATGGTAAACATCTCGCGCTGGTCGGCGCGGCGCGGCATCAGGATCGTATGGGCAAGGGCTGGGCGCTCTCGCCCCAGGATCATGCCGAGGACATGCAGATCATGGCGGATATGGGCGCGAATACGGTGCGCATGGCGCATTACCAACACGCGCAGGAATGGGATGACGCCGCTGATCGCACCGGCATGGTCGCGTGGGCGGAAATTCCGTTCGTCAATGCCGCCTCCTTCGGTGATGGCGAACCGGCGACCGAAGCACTTAAGGCCAATGCCCGCCAGCAACTGCGCGAACTCATCCACCAAAGTTATAATCATCCGTCGATCTTCTTCTGGTCGGTGGGCAATGAGGTTGATATTGGCGCGGCGTTCGGGCGTGGCAAAAAGCCCTCGCGATCAGTGGAACTCCTGCGCGAACTGGCGGCGC
>JAGWQR010000331.1 GCA_028869975.1 Alphaproteobacteria bacterium
CGTCACGAACCGCCGCACACTGTCCTTGGCCTCTGCCGCCGCACACGCCTCACGCGCAAGCCGTGCCGCCGCCAGATTGATTTCGCGCACCAGATGACTGCACCCATATTCCGCTATGCCGATTTCGGTGGAGGAGAAGGTGTTGGTCTCGATCATGTCCGCGCCTGCATCGAGATAGGCGGTGTGGATCGCGCGGATGACCTCCGGCTTGGTCAGGCAGAGCAGGTCGTTGTTGCCCTTCTGGTCTTTGACGAGGCCGAGATCACCCGCATAATCGCCCTCGGACAGGCCATAGCGCTGGATCGACGTGCCATAGCCGCCATCAAAGATGAGGATGCGCTGCACGGCGCGGGCACGGAATTCACTTTCAGCGTCTGTCATTTTTCGGCCCTTATCCCGAGCAGGTGGCAGATGGCAAAGCTCAATTCCGCGCGGTTCAATGTGTAGAAATGGAAGTGGCGCACGCCTCCAGCATAAAGCTTGCGGGCGAGTTCGGCAGCGATCGTGGCCGCGACAAGCTGGCGCGCTGGCGGATTGTCATCCAGCCCGTCAAACAGCCGCTCCATCCAGGCGGGGATTGCCGCCCCGCACATGCCTGCAAATTTACGGGTCTGCGCCACATTGGAAACAGGCAATATGCCGGGTACGATCTCTGCATTGATCCCCGCCGCTGCCGCCTTGTCACGAAAGCGGAAGAAGGTTTCGGGCGCAAAGAAAAATTGCGTGATCGCGCGGGTTGCGCCCGCTTCAAGCTTGGCCTTGAGATTATCGAGATCAGCTTGCGGGCTCAGTGCCTGCGGGTGCACTTCCGGGTAGGCCGCTACCGAAATTTCAAATGGATGCAGTACCTTCAACCCCTCGACCAGATCAGCAGCGCCTGCATAACCCTCCGGGTGCGGGACAAACGTCTCGCCCGCCGGCGGATCGCCGCGCAGCGCAACAATATGGCGCACCCCGACGTCCCAATAGGCGTTCGCGACCTCGGCAATCTCGGCACGCGACGCATTGACACAGGTGAGATGCGCGGCGGCGGGGACCTTGGTTTCGCGCACGATCCGCGCCACAGTCGCGTGGGTGCGCTCGCGCGTGGAGCCGCCCGCGCCATAGGTCACCGATGCAAAACGCGGCGCGAGCGGGGCGAGCACTTCCACGGTATGCCACAAGGTCTCTGCCATTTTCTCGCTGTTCGGCGGGAAGAATTCAAAGCTCACGCCTGCATCCCCTGGCAAATCGGCGAACAAGGGCACGTCCAGAGCACGGCGCGCCTCTTCAAGTTGGGTGAGCGAGAAATTCATGCTGAGTGTCCTGCTGTGTGGGCAGATTTGGTGCCGCGCCATATTTTAACGGTAAGTGGCGTGCCGGGGAGCGTCTGAACAAGTTCGGCTGAAATGCCGGAAGCAACAAGCCAGGCGATCATCTGCGCATCGCTGAAACCAAGCCGCACATGCGCATGGGCATCGCGGAGTTCATCGCGGCCATGCGTAGCAAAGTCGATAATCAGCACGCGGCCACCCGGCGCCAGCACACGGCTGATTTCTGTCAAAGCGCGCTCGGGCACGGGCAGATAGTGCAGCACCTGATGCACGATGATTGTATCCGCACTTTCATCGGAGAGTGGTAGTTGCTCGATATCGCCCTGTAACAATGCGGGCAGAATGTGCACGCCCCCATCGAGCTTCCCGCGTGCGAGTCGAAGCATCTCGGGGCTGCGGTCGATTCCCCAGGCGCGCGTGGCGTGGGGCGCAAGCAATTCGAGCATCCGCCCTGTTCCAGTGCCAACATCAAGCAGGCGGCCCAATGGTTCGGGGCTTAATGCGGCCTGAATGGCGGCCTCTACAGCGGCATCATCGACATGTAGTTTGCGCAGTGCATCCCAATTTTCCGCATGGCGCGCGAAATAACTTTGCGCGAAGCGGGCGCGTTCTGCGCGAATCGTCGCGATACGGGCAATATCGGCGTGTGATTCGGGGTCTGGCCCGTTGTCGCGTTCAAACCGGTCAACAAGCGCGAGGGTCGATTCGAGAAATGGGGCCTGCGCCAGCGATAAATACATCCAGCTCCCCTCTTTGCGGCGCGCGACGAGTCCGGCATCCACCAAAATCCGGATATGCCTGGAAACCCTGGGCTGGCTCTGACCCAGAATCAGCGCCAGCTCACCAACTGCGAGCTCGGTTTGGCGGATAAGCGCCAAAATTCGCAGTCTACTCGGGTCAGCAAGCGCCTGAAAAAGAGAGAGCGACGTAGTCACAATCATACATATAAAGAATTCTTTATA
>JAGWQR010000332.1 GCA_028869975.1 Alphaproteobacteria bacterium
GCCGCACTCAATCCGAAATGCCAGCGCCGCGCTCATTTTAGCGGCAGGATGACCTCGTCCTTGCTGACCACACCTAGTCGCTGACGCACCAGTTCATCAACCAGATCAGGATTGTCATGTGCGGGGTTGAGCAGATCAACCCGGTTTTGAAGCCGCGCGCGTTCGATTTGCGCGACCTGCAACGCCGCCTGCCGCTGGTGCAAAGCGCGTTGATAATCGCCCCAGGCGAGGATGCCGTTCGAGCCAAACAGCGCATAAGCGCCAAAAAAACCGATCACTCCAAACGCAATCGCAGGCACGGCAGCATCGCTCAACAGGTGCCAAAATCGGTGCGCGCGCTTCATATGCCCCAAGAATCACATGCGACTCACCGAATCAAGCCTTTTTTTGCGCTACCCCAGAATTTTTTTGCCCGCATAGACCCCCGACGCGCCCAAAGCCTCCTCAATCCGGATGAGCTGGTTATATTTTGCGAGCCGGTCGGAGCGCGCGAGCGAGCCGGTCTTGATCTGTCCGCAGTTGGTTGCAACCGCCAGATCGGCGATGGTGGCATCCTCGGTTTCACCGGAGCGGTGAGACATCACCGCCTTATAGCCTGCGCGGTGCGCCATATCGACCGCCGCCAGTGTCTCGGTCAGTGTGCCAATCTGATTGACCTTGACGAGCAGCGCATTGGCTAGGCCATCCTTGATCCCCTGCCCCAGCCGTACCGGATTGGTCACGAACAGGTCATCGCCGACGAGCTGGCAGGTCGCGCCAATCTTGTCGGTGAGTGCCTTCCAGCCCGCCATATCGTCCTCGGCCATGCCATCCTCGATCGAGAAAATCGGGTAAGCGTGTGCAAGTTGCGCCAGATAATCCGCCATTTCCGCTGGCGACAGCACCCGCCCTTCCCCGTCCAGATGATAGGCGCCATCCTTGAAAAATTCGGTTGCGGCGCAATCGAGCGCAAACATGACATCATCACCCGGCTTGTAGCCGGCCGCCTCAACGGACGCGCTGATGAAATCGAGCGCCTCTTTGGGCGAGGCGAGGTTGGGCGCAAAGCCGCCTTCATCGCCCACCGCCGTCGCCAGCCCCTTGGCGTGGAGCTTGGCCTTCAAGGTATGGAAAATCTCCGAGCCCATGCGCACCGCGTCGATCATGGTGGGCGCGCCCACCGGCACGATCATGAATTCCTGAAAATCAATCGGGTTGTCGGCATGGGCGCCGCCGTTGATAATGTTCATCATCGGCACGGGCAACACATGCGCCGCCGTGCCCCCAACATAGCGATAAAGCGACAGACCCGCGCTTTCTGCCGCCGCCTTCGCCACCGCCAGCGATACGCCGAGGATGGCATTCGCGCCGAGCCTCGCCTTGTTGGGGGTGCCGTCCAATGCGATCATCCGCGCGTCAATCGCCGCCTGTGCCTCCGCTTCAGCCCCAAGCAAGGCATCGGCAATCTCGCCATTGACGGCGGCGACCGCCTGGGAAACTCCCTTGCCGCCCCATTTGATCTTGTCGCCATCGCGTTTTTCAACCGCCTCATGTGTGCCGGTGGATGCGCCCGAAGGCACCGCCGCGCGACCGAAGCTGCCATCCTCGAGCAGCACATCAACTTCAACCGTGGGGTTGCCGCGACTGTCAACAATCTGGCGGGCATGGATATTCAGAATGGCCGTCACTATATATCTCCAGCAAAGCTTGTTATTGTGCGCCATAGGGTTTGCCGGGCGGCATGGCAACGCAAGCAAGGAGTATTTCTATGGTAACGCGTCGGACTTCCAAAGCCCCTTCGGAAACACAAACTGAAAAGCCGGTGCGCAAACCGCGTGCAGCAAAAGCAGCGGTAAAATCGGTTACGACCGAAACGGCAGCGAAAAAACCGCGCGTGACTAAAGCCCGCGCCGCACAGGCCGACACAGCGAATCCCAAAGTCGTCAAACCCTCCAAACTCGGGATTGATGCCGAACTGCGCGATCATGCTGAAAAACTGAAGGCGGAAGCCAAAACCCGCAGCCGCAAAGCCGCGCAGACCGCCACCGAAAAAGCAAGCGGGCTGATGGATGATGTTGCGGCAACGGTTCACGAGACCGCCGCCGCCATGGATAAGCGCTTTGGCGCACGCTATGGCGATTATGCGCGGCGCGCCGCCGAAAGCGTCTCTGGCGCTGCTGCCTCGGTGCGGGAAAAGGATGTGGAAGATCTGGTTGCGGCCGCGCGGGGGTTCATCAAGAAGAACCCCGTGGTTGCCGCCGGTGCGGCAGCCGCAATCGGCTTTGCCATGGTGCGGCTTTTTCGCGCACAGGACACCGGCACCGACGATGATATGTTCGATGCCTGAGCCAGCTCCTCCCACCGATAATGCCTCGATCAAAGCGACGGTCGCCCGCCTGATTGAGGACGGGCGCGCGTTTGCCGATGCCGAACTCGCCTATGTCCGCACTGAAATTGACGCGCGGCGTGAACTCGCGGCAACCGGTCTCGCTGGCATGGCCGCGGCGGCAATTTTGGGCTTTGCCGCGCTGGTCGCGCTGCTGGTGGGGCTGATCTTCACGCTCGCGCAGATGATCGCGCTGTGGCAGGCGGTGCTGGCGGTAACCGCAGGCGCGCTGCTGATTGCCGCTGTTCTCGCCGTCTGGGCCAAGGGACGACTTGGCGCGGCGGTGCGCCCGTTTGAAGAGCATGATGACTGACCCTCGCCACGCCCGCCAATCCGCCAAAGCCATGCGCGATGCCACCCGCGACCGCCTGGCACAAAGCGTGCAGGATTTTCGTGCGGCGGTCTCTCCAGCCACCTTGCGTGCACGCGGCCAATCGGCGGTGCAACACAGGGTGGCGCGTGCCCTCACCCGCTCGCAGATTTTGGCAAAGCGGAATGGCCGCACGCTGGGTCTGCTCATTATCGGGGTAGCGGCGCTCAGCGCTGCCCGCCCCTTATGGAAGAATCGCCGTAAACCCGCCCCCAGATCAGGAGATGAATCATGACCAAATCCCCCTTCCCCCCAGCCGGCGACAATGCCCTGCTTGGTGTGCTTGGCGCGCTGGCGATCGGCGCAATCAGCGCAGCGCTGCTCCCGCACACCGGCCGCGAAGACAAGCTCATGGGCAAAACTTCCAAAAAACTGCGTAAAAAAGCACAAAAAACTGCCAAAGCGGCGCAGGATGCCGGCATGGCACATCTTGACAATCTCGGGCTCAACCGCGATTTCGCCTCCGACCAGCTCCGCGAGCTGGTGCGCAAGTTTGGCAAGGCGGCGATGGCTGCAGGTCAGGCGGCAGCAGACGCGGCGCGTGAGTCAAAGTCGGGGAAATAATTCCCCAATAAGGGGAAGCAGCATGAGTTTATTGCATCTGGTGTTCGGCGGACGTGTCAAGGATCCACAAACGCTCGATTTTGATCCCGCCACCGTGCAGGTTATCGGTCTTTATCCCAATTATGCCGAGGCTGAAAAAGCCTGGCGCGCGGCGGCCCAGCGCACAGTCGATGATGCCGAGATGAAATTTGTCGTCGTGCACCTGCACAAATTGCTGGAACCCAAGCTATAGGGCAGATGCACCACCCTGCCCGCCAAAGCGGTTATGCAACAGCGGGCGCGCGGCCAGCAGCCCGAAGAGAAATCCGCCGATGTGCGCCGCTGTCGCAATGCTCGTGCCGTCCGCCTGCATCATGATCCCGAATGCGAGCTGGATCAGCACCCACGCCGCACCGAGCCAGAGCGCCCGCACAACCGGTGCCGGCACCGGGCCGATCGGCCTCACCTTCTGCCGGCTGAAATAGAGCGAATAGACTGCGACCAGCGCTGAAATAGCGCCCGAGGCCCCCACCATCGGCACATCCGTATGCGGGTCCGCCAGCCATTGCGCGCCTGCTGCCGCGTAGGCCCCCGCGCCGTAAAGCACAATGAAGCGGGCGCTGCCGAGCACCGGCTCCACCATCCGCCCGCAATAGATCAGGATCACCATGTTGAGCGCGAGATGCATCATCCCGGCATGGACGAATGCGGCAGAGAGCGGCGTCAAAATGGCGGGCAGCGCACCATTGATCTGATAATCACTGCCCATGCGCGCCGGGATGAACCCCGCGAAGGAGTCAATGCCTCCCGCAGGCGCGATAAAGTACGACAATA
>JAGWQR010000333.1 GCA_028869975.1 Alphaproteobacteria bacterium
GTGCTCACGCCCCAAAACCTTGCCACTGCCTATGACCTGAGCTTCCGGGAGATTGTCACCGAGGATGGCACAAGCTGGTTTGCGCCGTTGGCAACGCATGGGCTTGCGGGCAGCGGATCGCCACGCTAACCGACGCTCATGCCTGCGCTCAAAATCGCCACCTGGAACATCAATTCGGTTCGCGCGCGGCTCGATATTGTCGCCCGCCTCACCCAGGAAGAAGCGCCCGACATCCTCTGCCTGCAGGAAACCAAGGTCGAGGATGGTAGCTTCCCGTTCAAGCCGCTGCGGGCGCTCGGTTATGAGCATATCGTCATTCATGGCCAGAAAATGCATCATGGCGTGGCGATCCTCTCCAAGGTGCCACTGATCGAGGAGGTGCGGCAGAACTGGCATGATGCGCCCCATGCGCGCCATATCGGGGTGCGGCTGCCCAATGGCTGGCGGCTGGAGAATGTCTATATTCCGGCTGGCGGCGACATTCCTGATAGCGCCCAGAACCCCAAATTCGGCGAGAAGCTCGATTTCCTGAAGCGCATGACCGACTGGTCGAGCGCGCTGGCTGAACCGACGATCATCCTCGGTGATTTCAACATCGCGCCGTTGGAGAGCGATGTCTGGAGCCACAAACAATTGCTTGATGTTGTCAGCCATACACCGATAGAGGTGGCCGCGCTGGAGGCACTTCAGGCGAGCCACAACTGGGTGGATCTGGGCCGCCGCTTCATCCCGGCGCCGCAGCGCTATTATAGCTGGTGGAGCTACCGCGCTAAGGACTGGGCGGCGAGTGACC
Source organism: Alphaproteobacteria bacterium (assembly GCA_028869975.1). GTDB lineage: Bacteria > Pseudomonadota > Alphaproteobacteria > Sphingomonadales > Sphingomonadaceae > JAGWQR01. The sequence continues at coordinate 794 of JAGWQR010000333.1, forward strand.
GCGGCCGGCGGCTCGATCATGTCTGGGTGTCGCCCTCAATCGCGCACCATGCCCGCGCGCACTATGTTGTGGAGCAGGCGCGTGGTTGGGACAAGGCGTCCGATCATGTGCCACTGATGACGACTTTCAACGGGCCTTGAGCGCTTTGCCTGTAATTCCCGTTGACGCGAGGGAGATTTGACGCTATGGGCATCGCGTTCGGCGGAATCGATACAACGACATGCCGGGCATTATTACCGAGCTTGAACCGTGTTTGTGCGGGTGCGGCCTGAGGGGTGAGTGATCACACCCGATGGGCCTTTTCTGTTTTGCGGATTGTCCGCGACTCAGGCCCTAATCTGCCACAGTAATCTTCTCGACCAACTCGAAAGGTGAAGGGCTTCATGCCAACGATCAATCAGCTGGTTCGCAAGGGACGCGAGCCACAGAAAGCCAAGTCCAAAGTCCCGGCCATGGAAGCGAACCCGCAAAAGCGCGGCGTGTGCACCCGTGTCTATACCACAACCCCGAAAAAGCCGAACTCGGCGCTCAGGAAGGTGGCGAAAATCCGCCTCACCAACCAGCGCGAGGTCATCAGCTACATTCCCGGCGAGGGGCATAACCTGCAAGAGCATAGCGTTGTGCTGATTCGCGGCGGTCGTGTGCGCGACCTTCCGGGTGTGCGCTACCATGTGCTGCGTGGCGTGCTCGATACGCAGGGTGTCAAGGATCGCAAGCAGTCGCGCTCGAAATATGGTGCCAAGCGGCCCAAGTAAGCCGCAACGCTTTGCAACAGCTTTTGAAGGGAATTTAATATGGCTCGTCGTCGTCGTCCGGAGAAGCGCGAAATCCTCCCCGATCCGAAATTCGGGGATATTGTGCTTTCCAAATTCATGAATTCAGTGATGCTGGATGGCAAAAAGGCCGTCGCGGAAGGCATCGTCTACACCGCGCTCGAAGTGGTGGAAACTCGCGCAAAGAAGGAACCGATTGGTGTGTTCCATGATGCGCTCAACAACGTGAAGCCGCAGATCGAGGTGCGCAGCCGCCGCGTGGGTGGTGCGACCTATCAGGTGCCAGTGGAAGTGCGTGCCGAGCGTGCGCAGGCGCTGGCCATCCGCTGGCTGATTACCGCCGCGCGCAACCGCAGTGAGAACACGATGTCGGCGCGCCTCAGCGGTGAACTTCTTGATGCTTCGAACAATCGTGGCAACGCGGTCAAGAAGCGTGAAGATACGCACCGCATGGCCGAAGCCAACCGCGCCTTCAGCCATTATCGCTGGTAATTAACGAACCCCCTTCGGAGTAAAGATCATGGCCCGCAGCCATCCGCTAGAGAAATACCGCAATATAGGCATCATGGCGCATATTGACGCCGGCAAGACTACGACGACCGAGCGCATCCTTTATTACACCGGCAAGTCGTACAAGATCGGAGAAGTGCATGAAGGCACCGCGACGATGGACTGGATGGAGCAGGAGCAGGAGCGCGGCATCACGATCACGTCCGCCGCCACGACCTGCGAGTGGAAGGGGCACCGGATCAACATTATCGATACACCGGGGCACGTCGATTTCACGATTGAGGTTGAGCGGTCGCTGCGCGTGCTTGATGGCGCGGTGGCATGTTTCGATGGTGTGGCGGGCGTTGAGCCGCAGTCGGAAACGGTGTGGCGGCAGGCGGACAAGTATAAAGTCCCGCGCATGTGCTTCATCAACAAGCTTGACCGCACCGGCGCGAGCTTTGAATTCTGCGTCAATTCGATCATCGAGCGCTTGGGCGCGACCCCGGCAGTTCTCTATCTGCCGATCGGGATCGAATCGAGCCTCAAGGGTCTGGTCGATCTGGTCGAGAACCGCGCGATCATCTGGAAGGATGAGAAGCTGGGTGCCGAATTCTTCTATGAAGAGATTCCGGCTGACCTCGCCGACAAGGCTGCGGAAGCCCGCAACGCGCTCATCGAGCTGGCCGTCGAGCAGGACGATGCGGCGATGGAAGCTTATCTTGAGGGCAATGAGCCGGATGTGGCGACGCTCAAGGCGCTCATCCGCAAGGGCACATTGAATCAGAGCTTCGTGCCGGTGTGTTGCGGCTCAGCCTTCAAGAACAAGGGCGTGCAGCCCCTGCTCGATGCAGTGGTCGATTATCTGCCCAGCCCGCTCGACATTGAGGACGTGCAGGGGATCAACCCCGATACCAACGCGCCCGACAGCCGTCCGACCGCCGACAATGCGCCCTTCTCGGCTTTGGCGTTCAAGATCATGAACGATCCGTTCGTCGGCTCGCTCACCTTCTGCCGCATCTATTCGGGCACCCTGACTAAGGGCACCTATATGAACTCGGTCAAAGACAAGAAGGAAAAGATCGGCCGCATGTTGCTGATGCACGCCAACGAGCGTGAGGATATTGATATTGCCTATGCGGGCGACATTGTGGCGCTCGCCGGCATGAAGGAAACCACGACGGGCGACACGCTGTGCGATGCTGCCAAGCCGATCATCCTCGA
>JAGWQR010000334.1 GCA_028869975.1 Alphaproteobacteria bacterium
GGCACCATTCAGTCAGACCGGGTGCTGCCCGAGCGCTTGGACGCGACCTATGTGGGCGAAGATGGCGCCAAGCACCGCCCGGTCATGCTCCACCGCGCGATTCTGGGCAGCTATGAGCGCTTTATCGGCATTTTGATCGAGCACCATGCGGGGCGCTTTCCGCTCTGGCTTGCGCCGACGCAGGTTGTTGTCGCCACCATCGTCTCCGATGCTGATCCTTACGCCGATGCGGTGGTTGATCGCTTACGCACCGCCGGCCTGCGCACGGAGGGCGACAAGCGCAACGAAAAGATCAATTACAAGGTGCGCGAGCACAGCCTTGCCAAGGTGCCGCATCTGCTCGTCGTCGGCAAGCGCGAGGCGGACGAAGGCAGTGTCGCGGTGCGTTCACTCGGCGTCGAGGGCCAGAAGGTGATGACGCTGGAGGAGGCTGTGGCGTGGCTCAAGGACGAAGCGCTGGCCCCGGATTTGCGCTGAGATCAGCCCGCGCCCGACATTAAATGAGCCGACCCGAACAAGCCGGGCCGGCTGTCAGTAATCTGCATGGGGCCTCATGCGTTTGGCCCCATTCCGAAATCAGAAATCGAAGCGCACGCCCGCGCGGATCGTATAGAGCGAGAATTTGGAATAGCTGATCGTCTTGGGCGCGCTATAGCTTGAATAAAGATAGCCGGGGCAGGTCTGGCCGCCCACCGCCGCGCCGGTGCACGCCACCCGCACCACCGCCGTATCCGCATAAGCCTGATACGAGCCCCAGTTAGTGTTGAGCAGGTTGAGGAAATTCTCGATGTCGAACAGCGCGGTAATCTTGCTGTGGTGGAAAAAGGGCAGCTGTTGGGCAAAGTGCAGGTCAACCTTGTTGTAGGATGGCCCGGTCAGCACATTTTTCGGCGCAATCTGGCCCTGATATTTGCCAAGCTTGGTCTGCGTGACAAGATTGTAGACGCCGCTACAGGTCGCTGCATCTGCAAAAGTCACGATCCCGAAGGTGGATTTGCCGCTGGTCGGGCAGGGATTGCTCGCCGCACCGGCAAAGTTGGGCACATAGAAGAGCTGCGAGAAGTTATTCTGCACTGTGCCGAACACATTGGGTCGTCCAGAGACATTGTTGGTTGTATAGTCGCCAAACTCGATCGAGAAAGGCTGGCCCGAGCGGAATTCGGCGTTGAAGCCCAAGGTGGTCAGATTGTCACCGAAGAAAGCGTGATGGATTTCAAAACCGGCGCGGATTTCGTTGGTCACTTCAAAGGCGGAGCGGCCATAAGCGCCGCCGCCATTGGGATCGAGCGCCGCGACGCTGCCATAGGCACTGCCGACCGTCGAGGAAAACAGCGTACCGGCCACATCCTTCACATTCTGGTGGGTATAATCCACGTTAAAGCTGATGTCCTTGAAGTCCTTATACAGCCCTACGGCGAACACGCGCGCCTGGCCCTGGGTGGTGTTGGTCAGCTGCATGTCGTAATTGGCACCGGGCTGCACCAGCGTGCCATTCTCGTTGAGCGCGCCGCCATAGCGCGCACGACCATCAGGCGCGAGCTGAACGACACCGCCCACCACGAGCGGCTGCGCGCGCAGATCTGTCCAGCGCACCGCTTCCTGCGCATCGGAGAACAGAATGTCGCCGCGCAGCGTCCAGCCCTTGCCCAGCCCCAGATTGGTGAGATCGGGCCGCCAGTTCGCCGACAGATTATATTTCCATTGCGCCGGCATTTTGAAATTGGGATCGAGCGAGTTGGTCAGCGCATTCGCGAGCACGCCGGTGTTGGTGGAGAGATATTGCGAGACCACCGCCGGGATTGATGACCCCGTAACCCCGTTCAACCCGGCATTGCAGACTGCCGCCCCCGGATTTTGCCCGGTTGTGCGATCAATACACCCGGTCGCTGTACGCACCAGATCGATCCCGACCAGCGTTGCTCCGGTGCCGTTGATCGCCGTGCCCGAGTTGGAATAATTGTTCGAGACGAACACATCCGAAAAGCCGCCCGCAAACAGGCCAATGCCCCCCGAGATGCGCAGGTTTGATTTTGGTGTCCAGTTGAAACCGAAGCGCGGCTGCAATTTGTCGCGGCCGTCGAGCGTCGCGGTATTGGTCAGGCCCGGATACAGCGTCTGGAACCGGGTGGCGAAATTCTGGTTGGCCTGGATGCTGTTGTCGGCACCATAGCGGTCATAACGTATGCCGGCGGTTACCGTCAGGTTGGGCTTGATTTTCCAGGTATCCTGAAGGCCGCCGGTGTTGATCTGGTATGCCCAGTTGACATAACCATCGGTCTTGGCACCCGTGGTCGAATTCTCATAGACGAGTTCATTCGCCTGCTGGTTCACAAAATCCTGCATCGAATTGAAATAATACAGCCCCTGTGGCCCGCCGGTGCCCGCCAGTCCGCCGGTACCAAAGACAAACAGGTTGTAGAGTTTGGAATAATAATGATCGACCTCCACCTTGATGCTATGGGTGCCGAGTGTCAGCGTGGCGTTGCCCTGAAGGTTGAGAATATGGTTGTTGAACTGGTTGGCCTGGCGCGGCGTATCCGGGCCGAGCTTCACAACGGGCGTGCCATTCTGGCACAAAGTTTCTGATGCAACAGGCCCGGTGCCAAGTGTCTGGATGCTGGTCGGATCCATACAGACGTTAAACTGCGCGAAATTGGAGCCGGAATAGGCATCCTGCCCGCGCCGGTAGTATTTATAGCTCGCGCGCAGATCAGTGGAGAAATTGTCCGTCCACTTCGAATTCAGCTCGGCCGATTCGGCATCGGTATGCTCGGTGAGCTGATAGTCATTGGATTGCAGCGAGATATTGGGCTGGGTCGGCGAATTGCTGCCCGCATAATTCGGCAGGGTGTTTTGATGGTGGATATAGGATAAAGTCAACCGCTGCCCCTGGACAATGTTCCAGTCCAGTTTGCCCGCATATTTCTCATCCTTTTCGGCAATCGCGGCTGGCACATCGAGGATCGGGAAGGTGCCATATTTCGATGTGAAATTGGAAAAGAGCGTGTTCAGTCCCGGCAGCGTCGGGTTGGCCGCGCTGAACGGATACGCATCCGTCGCATTCAACGGGCTGGGTGAAACACCATAAACCGGCGTGTCGTTATAAAACAGGTTCGGCACCGGGTTGGCCGCGCTCGAGCCCGACACGCCATAAGGATTGGGTGTGCCTTCCGAGAGCTTTTCATAGCTCAGCGCGAAAAACAGCTTATCCTTGATGATCGGCCCGGTCAGGCTACCGCCAAAATCACTGAAATTGAGGATGCTGGTGGCAGCAACCGGGTAGCTGTCCCCCACCAGCCCCTGATTGGCACGGGTATATTTGCCGGTCAGGCCAGAGCCACCCCAATCGCCGAATGCGGTGATGTGCAGGCGGTTGGTCCCTGATTTGAGCACGACATTGACCGCTCCGCCCTGAAAATTGCCTTCCGAAATATCAAACGGCGCCGCTTCCACGGTCAGCTGCTCGATCGCCTCGATCGAGACAATCCCGCGTGCCGAGGGCAGCCCGCCATAGTTGAGTCCGAAACTGTCCTGTAGCTGAACGCCATCAATCGAGAAGCGCTGGGTGCGGATATTACCGCCGGCAATCGAGACCCCGCCCGTCTGCGGGTTGAAACTGGAAAGGATATCGCGGCGCACAATATCGCGCACATCACGGCGCGCAGAGACAATATCGGCGATCTGTTCCCGGTCAAACGCCGTCTGCGAGCCGGTGATCAACGCATGGCTGCCATGAAGATGGGCCGCCGTAACAACAATTTCCTTGGGCTGAAGCTGAATAGGCAGCGTGAACGAGTCACCCAGCGTCAGCATGATGCCATCGACAACCGATTGTGGATAGTCTTTGGTATCTACGGTCACTGTATAGGGGCCGCCCACACGCAGACCGCGCACGTTAAAGTTGCCGCCCTTGTCGGTAACCACAATATCACGCGTTCCGGAAGGTGTGTGCACCACACTGACCCTGGCTCCAGCAACCGGTGCATCCGTATCCGAGAGCACCTGACCGGACAGGCCCGAGGTCGTATCCTGTGCATGAATTGCGACCGGCGCAGACAATGCGGCAAACGCAATGCCCGCCAGAAATATACGACGCATACTGATTTCCTTCCCCAGAGCGGAAGAAAGCCAGCCCCTCCGCGTCCCTTATGCCGCGCTAACTCGATTCTGTTACAGGATTGCGACCGAACGCTTACAAATTAATGAAATTGCTGCGTTACACTTTAATACTATCAGCGGCTTGTGATGAAAATTCGCCGCCTCTCCATATCCGGCAGAAAACGGTTACACCGACACCGCCCACAAGGCTGAGCAGCGCCATCAGCACATAGCCGTGCACGCCATAATGCGCATAAACCGGGTCGAGGTTGAACTGTACCAGCCCGATGACGACGCCATTCACCAGCGCGGCATAAATCCCCATCACTGTGGTTACAACGCGCGGCGGAATTGCCTGGCGCAGCACAAACATCGCGCCCAGGTGCATTGCGGCATAGGTTGTCGCGTGCAGCGCCTGCAACGGGAACAGCAGCCAGAGCGGCGGCGTAAAGGCCATCGCCAGCCAGCGGATCGTGCCGCCGATCCCCGCAACGATCATCAACTGCTTGGCGCGCCGGATCGGCACATTGTCACCGATTACCCACATCAAGGCCACTTCGACCACCACCCCCATGGCAAACAGATATCCTGTCACCACCTTGTCGAAATGCTGCACTTCGGCCCAGTAGCGCACCGAAAAGACATAATAATAGGCATGGCTGGCGTTGAGCGTGGCCACTGAAAGCATGAACAGCCAGGTGATCGGCGCCACC
>JAGWQR010000033.1 GCA_028869975.1 Alphaproteobacteria bacterium
CCACCCATTGCTTTCATCGTCTGGCCAACAAAATAGCCGAAAAGTGTTTCCTTACCGCTGCGATATTGCTCAAGCTGGCCCGGACTATTGGCGAGAACCTGCGCAATCGCTGCTTCTATGGCACCCGTATCGCTGGTCTGCTTTAATCCCTCACGCGCGACAATGGTGTCTGGGTCATCCCCGGATTCGAGCATTTTCTCGAAAACCGCCTTGGCGAGCGTGCCTGACAGCGTGCCATCGGCCACCAGTGCGAGCAAGTCCGCGCCCTGTTTGGGCGAGACCGGCGAGGCCTCGATCCCCAGCCCGAGCCGGTTGAGCGCCCCGAACAGCTCGCCCGTCACCCAGTTGGACGCCGCCTTCGCACCCTTCACCGGATCGGGCAGATTACCCAGCAGCGCCTCGAACCAGCGCGCCGTCTCCGCCTCAGCGGTCAGCACAGCGGCGTTATAGTCGGTGAGGCTGAGTTCCGCCACATAACGCGCGCGCTTGGCATCGGGCAGTTCGGGGAGCGCGGCACGGCACGCGGCAATAAAATCTTCCGAAAGCTCCAGGGGGAGCAGGTCAGGATCGGGGAAGTAGCGGTAATCATGCGCGTCTTCCTTGGAGCGCATTGGGCGGGTTTCGCCAGTATCGGGGTTGAACAGGCGGGTTTCCTGCACAATCTTGCCGCCTGCTTCGAGCACATCAACCTGGCGGCTCGCTTCATACTCAATCGCCGCCATCACGAAGCGCACGCTGTTGACATTCTTGGTTTCGGTGCGGGTGCCGAAGGGATCGCCCGGCTTGCGCACAGACACATTGACATCAGCCCGCATCGAGCCTTCTTCCATATTGCCATCGCACGAGCCGACATAACGCAAGATTGAGCGCAGCTTCCTGAGATACGCCCCGGCTTCTGCGGGCGAACGCATATCGGGCCGCGACACTATCTCCATCAGCGCAATGCCTGAGCGGTTGAGATCGACATAAGACATCGTCGGGTGCTGGTCGTGCATCAGCTTGCCTGCATCCTGCTCAACATGAATGCGCTCGATACCGATGGTTTTGGGGGCAGAGATGCCCGCCTTCTCATCGGCCTCAATCTCGAGGGCCCCCTCCCCTACCAGCGGATGATAAAGCTGCGAAATCTGGTAGCCCTGCGGCAGATCGGCATAGAAATAATTCTTGCGGTCAAAGCGCGACCAGCGGTTGATCTGCGCGTTGATGGCGAGGCCGGTTTTGACCGCCTGCACAATACATTCGCGGTTGAGCACCGGCAGCATTCCAGGAAAAGCGGCGTCAACCAGACTAACCTGCGTATTTGGCTCCGCACCGAACGCCGTGGCCGCGCCCGAGAACAGTTTGGATCTGGAAACGACCTGCGCATGAACCTCAAGGCCGATCACGACCTCCCATTCCCCGGTGGCGCCCTGAACCCGATACGATGTGCTAGTATGAGACATGAAAGTGCAACGCCCGATTTTGCGCAAAAATGCAAGCGGTCATCCGCTCAATCCATCAGAATCTTGCGCGACCAGGCCCGCGCAGGCCGCTCGATGAAGCGGTAAGACAGGCGCGCACACCCGATCACGATGGCGACCAGCAGTAGCGTGAGCGCTGAATTTTCAGTCTGCACGGTAAGCGCCGGCCCCAACGCCTGCACCGGAATCAGGGCAATATGCCACGTCTCACCGACCTTACCGAGCAGCCCCATGGCAAGGTAAAGCACCAGCCAGTGGATCATGTAGATTGAGTAGCTCCAGGTGCCGAGCATCATCGGCACCGGCGTGAGCAGCAGACGCGAGAGTGGCCCGGCCTGAAACGAGTAGACATAAATCAGGGCGGCAAACACGAGCGGCGCCGCCAGCCCGACGCCGCGATAATCGCCATAAGTCACCGTAAGCAGGGCCAGCAGCGCGCAGCCCATCTCCAGCACGCCCGCAAATCGAATCCCCGCCTTCGTCCGCGCCGCCTGCACGATCATGCCCAGCGAAAAGCCATAGATGCAGCGCACCACGCCCCAGTCATAGGTTGTGTCGAGCCCGGTCGGTGATTGGCGCGCCACGATCAGCAGCGCCGCCACCGCGAGCAGCGCGAATACCATCAGCGCGCGCCGCCCCGCCAGCCGCACCACCAGCGCAAACAGCAGATATGTCCACACCTCTGCCGCGATACTCCACGACGGGATGTTCCACCCGGCGCGATGATCCAATCCTTGTGCATTGAGCAGCAGCAGCCCGCGCACGAAATCCGGCCAACTCCGATCCCCCATAAACCCGCCCGCATGAGTGAGCGGCACCAGCGCCGCCATCAGCAGCAACACGGCCAGATGCAGCGGATAGACCCTTCCGAGCCGCAACCCCATAAAGCGCGCGACGCTGAAGCCTTCGGCGATCCGCGCGCGGTAGCTTGCCGCTATCACAAAGCCGCTCAGCACGAAGAAGAAATCAACGAACAGCCAGGCCTGGGTGGCGAGCGGGTTGGCGGTCAGCCAGCCGGTCGGGCGGATGTGATAGAGCACGACCGCGCACGCACAAATCCCGCGCAGCGCATCGAGCGCGGCATAACGGTGCGGCGCTGGCTCAGCTACCACCATTTCTCCGGGCGGGCGGTGAACGCGGCGCGTTGCTCCAGCGCGAGCGCGGCGTTGAACACGCTTTGCTCGTCCAATGCCTTGCCGATGATCTGGAGACCAAGCGGCAGCCCGGCGCTGCTCAGCCCAGCGGGCACCGACATGGCAGGCAGGCCGGCGAGCGAGGCGGGCACGGTGAACACGTCGTTCAAATACATCGCGATCGGATCAGCCGATTGTGCGCCGGGCGCAAAGGCTGCCGAGGGCGTGGTCGGTGTCAGCAGTACATCGCACTGCTCCCAGGCCTTGTCGAAGTCTTGCGCTATCAGTGTGCGCACGCGCTGCGCCTTGGTGTAATAGGCATCATAAAACCCCGCCGAAAGCACATAGGTGCCGATCAGCAGGCGTCGTTTCACTTCCCAACCAAAGCCTGCCTTGCGCGTGGCAGCATACATGTCTTGCAAGTTGGCACCATCGGGCAGATCGCGCAATCCATAGCGCACACCATCATAGCGCGCGAGGTTTGAGGAAGCCTCAGCGGGCGCGATCACATAATAGACGGGCAGCGAATAATGCGTGTGCGGCAGCGAAACATCAACAATCTCAGCGCCTGCATCCCTGAACCAGGCGATGCCCTGCTCCCACAGTGCCTCGATCTCGGGCGGCATATTGTCGACGCGATATTCCTTCGGGATACCGACGCGCTTACCCTTCATGCTGGCGTTCAGCCCCGCCTCCCAAGGCAGCACGGGCGCATCGATCGAAGTAGAATCCTTGGGGTCAAACCCGGCCATCGCCTCCAGCATGATCGCGCAATCGCGCACGCTGCGCGCCATCGGCCCCGCCTGATCGAGTGAGGAGGCAAACCCCACAATGCCATAGCGCGAACAGCGGCCATAGGTCGGCTTGATCCCCGAGATGCCGGTGAAGGAGGCCGGCTGACGGATTGAGCCGCCAGTGTCGGTGCCGGTCGCTGCCGGGCACAGCCGCGCCGCAATCGCTGCTGATGTTCCGCCCGATGATCCGCCGGGCACAAGATCGGTATTGCTGCGCTCTCCCGATTCATGCCGCGCACGCCACGGCGAAATCACTGGGCCGAACGATGAAGTCTCGTTCGATGACCCCATTGCAAACTGATCCATATTGAGCTTGCCGAGCATCCCCGCGCCCGCATCCCAGAGCTTGCCCGAAACCGTAGACTCATAGGGTGGCGTAAAGCCTTCAAGGATATGGCTGCCAGCGGTGGTGCGCGTGCCTCTGGTGGCAAACAAATCCTTCATGCCGATGGGAATGCCTGCAAGCGGCTTGAGATCGCCGCCAGCGGCGCGCGCATTATCCGCTTCATCCGCCGCCGCCAGCGCGTGCTCGGGCGTGGTGGTGATGAATGCATTGAGCGCACTTGCGCCCGCGACCACCGCGTTGAACGCTTCCGCAACCTCGCGCGCGGTGAAGTTTCCGCCGCGAAAGCCATCGCGCAATTCGGCGACACCAAGATCGGTCAGCTTGCTCATTCGATCACCTTTGGCACGCCAAAAAAGCCATGTTCGGGCGAGGGCGCATTTGAGAGAATGGCGTCGCGTATATTGCCATCGGTCACGTCGTCTGCGCGCAGCCTGAGGGTATTGTCAATGACCGTCGCCATCGGTTCAACGCCCTCGGTATTTACTTCTGCCAACTGTTTGACCCAGTCGAGCAGCTTCGAGAGTTCGGGTACCATCGCCGCCACTTCTTCATCAGTAACGGCGATGCGCGAGAGCGCAGCTACCTTGCGCACGGTTTTTTCATCGACTGACATGGGCCGCGCCTAGCAGGACAGGCGATCTGCTTCAACCATAGATCAGCAGCAGAGCAAAGGTGTCTTGTACAGATTTACCTGATCTGCTTCCAGCCAAGCGTGATAGACATACGGCGGTTGGTTGGATCAAGCGGGTTGCCGGGGTCGATAAGGTCCTGATCGGCCACGCCTTCAATCCGCTCCATCCTGTCATCGCCAATGTTACGCGACGACAGAAATGCGCGGGTCGCTTCAGCACGTTCCGCCGAAAGCGCCCAGTTGCTCATCCGGGACCCCGGGCCATAGGGCATTGCATCGGTATGTCCGCGAATGATGATCTTGTTGGGCACGGATTTGATTCCGTCCCCCACAACGCTGAGCAGTTCTATTGCGCGGGGAGTCAAGCGGTCTGTGCCAGTATCAAACATGCTGAAATTACTCTGGTCGATCAGATCGATGCGCATACCATCGCGAGTCAGCGTGAATTTCAGACTGGTCGTCAGAGTGCGAAAACGTACATCGGTTTTAATCCTGAGCATCAGATTTTGCGCGATCATGGAAAATTTATGAAAATCAGCCTTGTGAAACGCCATTTCTTTCTGACCGCCGCTAGCATCCTTTGGAATGGTCAGTGACCGTGAGCCTGTTTGCCGCGATGAATGTGCATAATTGTCTTTTGCGATCAGCGAATCTCCAGAGAAGAATCCGCTGGCTCCAGCCGCATCCTGTTTTTGCGTTACCAGGGTCGGTGCAAAATAATCAGCGAGCGCCTTTCGCTGTTTCTCATTGGTGGCGCCGATCAGCCACATCAACAGGAAAAATGCCATCATCGCTGTCACAAAATCGGCATAGGCCACCTTCCAGGCTCCGCCATGATGGCCGGCATGCGCCCCCTCGACGATCTTTTTGACGATAATTGGGCGGGCCTGATCGTTTCTTTTAGCCGATTCAGCCATTATTGCCCCCGCATCCCATCAAAAACTTCGGCAAAGCTCGGCTGATTGGAGTGCTCAATTCCGGAGCGCGCAGCTTCAATGACCAACGGCAGCGGGTGGCCGTGAAGCGACGCAATGATAATCTGCTTCGCAACATGATAGATCGCATCGTCACCTTCGATCACCTGCCGTGCACGATTGGCAAAAGGCCCGACCAGCCCATAGGCCAGCAACACGCCTAGGAATGTCCCAACCAGCGCAGAGCCGATCATGGCTCCAAGGATAGCGGGTGGTTTGTCGATCGATCCCATGGTTTTCACCACACCGAGCACGGCAGCCACAATCCCGAGCGCTGGCAGGGCATCACTCAGACTTTGCAGGCTGTCTGCGGGCTTGATGCTGTGGTGCAGATGCACCTTGATGCCATTGTCGATGACCTCCTCCATCGCATGAATATCGAGCGTGCCCGAAGAGATAACCACCAACCGCAAAGTATCGGCGATCAGGTGAATGAGGGTCTTGTCTTTGCTTAATTTGGGATATTCGGTAAAAATTTCTGAAGTCTCAGGCGACTCGATATGGGGTTCCAGTGCAATCGGCCCCTCGGTGCGCAGCATTTTCATCAGCC
>JAGWQR010000335.1 GCA_028869975.1 Alphaproteobacteria bacterium
CAGGCATGCTCAATCGCGATGCACCGCTGGCCGTCCGGATCACAGCGGCCGGAAAAGATCGCACCATTGAAAAACTCTCTCGTATCATGTCTGACGCCGCACAATACAAGGCAAGATATGTTCGTATTGCCGATCGGGCGGCGCGCTGGTATGCGCCGGCTGTACACGTCACCGCCGCATTAAGTTTTGCAGGCTGGGTAATCGCAGGTGTCGGTTGGCACGAGGCACTGCGCATCGCTATAGCCGTCCTGATCATCACCTGTCCTTGTGCCCTTGGACTGGCCGTACCGGTTGCGCAGTTTGTAGCGACCGGAAGGCTTATGAAAGCAGGCATATTGGTGAAGGATGGCAGTGCACTGGAACGTCTGGCCAAGATCGATTATGTGCTGTTCGACAAGACCGGCACGCTGACTTTGGGGGTGCCTAAGCCCGAGAACCTGAATGAACTGAAGGCGGAGACTGCTCAAGTGGTGCTGGCACTGGCACAAATGAGCATGCATCCTTTGAGTAAGGCGCTAGCGCAAGGACTGGTGGCACAAGGCATAACCCCGGCAACGCTCACCAATATATCCGAGACACGGGGTTACGGTATCCGTGGCGAAAGAGCAGGGCATATCATTGAATTGGCGCGTCCAAAATCCCGCGAGTCCGTTACTGCGGTGGACGTGTTGCTTGATGGAGCACCGATCTCACATATCCGTTTTTCTGATCGTCTTAGAATGGATGCTGTCAGCACAATCGAGCGGCTGGGAAAGATGGGCCTGGAATGCAGTATCCTATCGGGTGATACGCGTTCGGCTGTTGTGAAAGTTGCAGAGAAACTTAACTTGAAAGCTCAAGCAGAGGCGAGCCCCGCTGACAAGATTGATGCTATCAAGGTATTGCACTATAACGGGCATAAAGTGCTCATGGTTGGAGATGGACTGAATGACGGCCCTGCCCTTGCCACAGCCTATGCATCCATGGTGCCATCGAGTGCAACTGATGTTGGGCAGCAAGCTGCGGATCTCGTCTTTATGGGCGAGGGACTGAGCGCGATACCTGAGGCCCTATTCATGGCGCGTCACACACGCCGTGTCATCCAACAAAATTTTGCGCTGGCGATTGGGTACAATATCCTGGCGGTTCCCCTCGCAATAACAGGATATGTGACCCCGCTGATCGCCGCGATTGCGATGTCGGCCTCGTCGATCATCGTCGTCGCCAATGCGATGCGTCTACTGCGGGTCAAGACATGACAGGTCTTTCCTTCCTGATCCCGATTGCGCTTGGTCTAAGCCTGTGCGGACTTGTCGCATATTTCTGGGCACTCGATCATGGTCAGTTCGACGATCCTGATGGCGCCGCATTACGCATTCTGATTGATGATGATGAAGGGGGCGAAGCATGAATCCGCTGCCCCTTCTGGGCGGTATCGCCTTTTTATTTTACCCAATTTTAGCGCAAAATCCTGCGCAACATACGTACATTCTGTCTTGTGGCCCGGTAACCCTATTTGCGCCAATCCTCCTCGACAATGGAGCAAACCGCCCACAACCTTATAAGCCGGGGTGCGATAGGGCATGCCATTTCTGTGTGACCCGCAAACGTAAAGATGGCCGGAACGATGAAGACCACAATAACGTCTGAACCTGGCCGATCAGTTTGTGTTTTCAGCGATAAAAGCAATCCGCAGTGCCTGTGCCAGATTACGCACGCGCAGCTTTTCCATGACATTCGCGCGATAGATTTCTACCGTACGAGGTGAAATGCCAAGATCATAGGCGATCGTTTTGTTAGGAAATCCTTCAATAAGGCCGTTAAGCACATCACGTTCACGCCCCGTAAGGCAGGCTAATCTGGCTTGTGCTTCATGTGCCTGCATTTCCAGTTTATCCTGTTTGTTCAGGCGGAAAAATCCTTCTACAAGTGCGCCAAGCAACAACTCCTTTTCGTAGGGTTTTTCTATAAAATTCAGCGCCCCAGCTCGCATAGCCTTGATCGCAACACCGACATCGCCATGCCCGGTTATAATAATCACAGGAAGATCGAGCCCAGCCTCCATCATTTTTTTCTGAACCTCCAGCCCATCCATTTCAGGCATCCGGATGTCGAGCAGAACGCACCCACGTTCAATGTCTTTGGCATGGCCAAGAAACGCACCGCCCGAATCATAAGTCTGCACCCGAAAGCCCGCATGTTTGAGCATAAATCCGGTGGAACGGCGCACGGATTCATCATCATCGACAATATGAACAAGGGGGAGATCAGTCATGAATTACGTCTCCGTCATTCTTTACGAGTGTGAAAGTGAATTTTGTACCGAGTGGATCATTGCTTTCTGCCCATAACTGACCACCATGCGCTTCAATAATTGTTTTACAGATTGAAAGTCCCAGTCCCATACCGGATGATTTGTCACCCGCAAAAGGTGTAAACAATCGCTCCATCTGCGTGGGGGTGATCCCGCAACCTGTATCTGCTACGGAAACACAGATAAATTCTTCTTGCGTTGTGCTGCTTATAGTTATCTCCCGCCGCTCTGTACCTTCCATCGCCTCGAAAGCATTGCGCACAAGATTAATGATGACTTGTTGAACTTGTACAGGGTCAGCGATAACGTCGCCAGTATAATCAAGTTGCGTACGTACTTTTATCCCTTTTTCTCGCGCATTTAAGGCGCCCAGCAACATGGAATCGGCGATAATGTCACCAAGCGATGTCACCCGCATATTCACATCTGCTTTTTCGATAAAGTCTCGCAAGCGATGAATGATCGCTCCCGCACGCAGAGCAGCACGTGCAGTCTCATCAAACGCGATACGCAATTCATCTGCCATAGTTTCCGGAAAATTGCCGATCATATCTCGCGCAGTATTCATATAGTTACTGATCGCCGTCAGCGGCTGGTTGAGTTCATGTGCTAAGGAGGCCGCCATAGTGCCCATAGCCGTAACACGGGACATATGTGTCAATTCATTTTGCAAGTTTTGAATACGTTCACGGGCCGCTCTCAATTGAGTCAAATCGCGAATAAAGCCCGTGAAATATCGTCGATCATCGACGACAGCCTCTCCAATAGATAACTCTATCGGAAAAACGGTTCCGTCGGCTTTGATCGCCTCGACTTCCCGGCCTATGCCAATGACATGCCGCTCTCCTGTTGATAGATAGCGGCGAATATGACCATCATGCCCTTCCTGATAGGTTGGGGGCATCAGAACACAGATATTCTGGCCTATAACATCAGATTCTTTATGGCCAAAAATTGCCTCTGCCGTGGCGCTGAAATTAGCAATTACGCCTTGCTCGTCGATAATGACCATGGCATCGGGTGAAGATGCAAGCACCGCATTGAGAATCGAAAAATCCTGCGACATATCGATGAGTCAATTAACCAGATATGCGTGCCAAATCTACCAATTCGTTAGTCGGTTTCGGAAATGCGCTTATGGACCAAACTATCCTGCAACCTCGACATCATGGCCGATCGCGAATGGTCATCCGGCAACGAAGCTAGTGCGCTCCTCAGCGCGCCCTGGAATGCGGCAAGATCATTTTGCCAGTCATGCTGTGCGACGAGCGCTTCTGCGTCGGCCCTGCCGCTTCCGGTCAAGCTTGCTGCATTCGCTTTTGGCAGCTTCCAGCATGAGCCGAGCGTGGGCTCCAAAATTGCAGTTCCGGTTATATGTGCTTCCAAGGCCGCGCTGAATTGCATCATGCTTTCTTTCTCACCATGCGTCAGGAATACGCTGCCGCTGATTGGGAGACGTGCCTTGACCCAGGCGATAAGACCATCCCGGTCGGCATGGCAGGAATATGAATCCATCGTGTGAATTTGAGCACGGACTTTCAGATCAGTGCCTGAAATGCGCACATGTCTTGCGCCGCTCTTGAGTATGGCACCAAGGGTGCCACTTACCTGATACCCGACAAACAAAACGCGTGAAGCAGGATCTTCCAGATTGTGTTCAAGATGAGACCGGATCCGGCCTCCGGTACACATGCTTGAGCCTGCGATTATTACCGCACCACGCACATGCTCAAGCTGCCTCGATTGCGCCACGCTTTCAACAAAATGGATATTCGCGTGTGCAAACGGATTAAGCCCTGAGTCGCGATATTTCAGCGTCGCACGTGTCACCGTTTCGCCAAGCGGAGTATCCACAAAAATATTGACGGGTGCCAGTTTATTGCATTCAATGAGGGCCACCATGTCCTCAAGCACCGACTGGGTGCGCTCAACCGCAAACGCCGGTATCAGCAAATTTCCGCCTGCATCCAGACTAGAATTGATATGTTCAAGCAAGACGTCCCGTCTGTATGCGAGCAATTCCGGTTCGCGAACCCGATCCCCGTAAGTAGATTCACAGATGACATGATCGTATCCTGTAAGTTCTGCTCCGGCACAGGTGATTGCCTTGCCGTTGCCTAGATCACCCGAAAAAAGAATACGTATATCACCCAGACAGATTTCAACCGAGGCAGCCCCGACAATATGGCGTGCATCCCAGAAACGAAATCCAATCTGCTCGCCAAGTTCAACCTTGGAACAAAAATTTGTTCTGGTCACAAAATGCATGCACTGCTTCACGTCGTCACTGGTATAGAGCGGAGAAAATTCCGGGCGGAATCTCCTATCCAAGCGGCGATTTCGACGCGTTGCGTCATGAGCCTGCAATTCTGCTGAATCGAGCAGTAGAGGGAAGATTATATCTGCCGTCGGCGCAGTGCAGAATAGCGGTGCTTTGCAACCCTGGGCGTAAAGCAAGGGAATTCTGCCACTATGATCGAGATGAGCATGTGTCAGTATAACAGCATCAATATCACGCGGCATGAAGTTAAACGGGGCATGATTTAGGGATTCCAAAGAGCGAGTTCCCTGAAATAGGCCGCAATCAATAATAATGCGCTTATCGTGCCAGACCAATTCATAACATGAGCCAGTAACGGTTCCGGCTGCGCCATGAAAAGTCAGTTCCGGAAAAATCACAGCACAATCTTGCCTAGGAACGCTCAATGCGCCATCAGCAATGGAATATCAACATATTCCAGCATTTCGCGGGTAACGCCCCCGAACCAGTATTCACGGACTCTGCTTTGCCCATAAGCACCCATGACTACCACGCCGGCTCCCATATCTGCGCTTTCCTGCTGAATGACCTGCGTGATGGATTTGTCCCGAACATTGAGGGACGCCACCTCGCTCGCAACACCATGCCGTGCAAGATATTCTGCTGCATCCAATGGTGGCATTTCGCGACCGGAATGTTCATTGATGGTCAGTAATGTCACCGAAGAAGCCAGGCGCAAAAACGGCATAGCGCCACGCAGCGCATTCGCGGCTTCATAACTGCCATCCCATGCAACAAGCGCTGGCCGGGAGGGTTCAAACACCTGATGCTTAGCCGGCGCAATCATAACCGGAGTCTGCGACGCTACCAAAATCCTCCCTAGCAGCGCAGGATCTGATCCCGCATGACCATCCGAGGCTGCACTCATCACGATCAGATCCGAAATAGCACCCAGGCCGAGAATGGCCCGCACAGGATCATCCGTCGTGCGCATATAATCCCAACGCACATCTTCTTTCTGGAGATGGGTTTCGACGCGTTTCTGAAGTACATCCTGGGTCTGCTTAACCACCTCGGTAAAGGCGGAATACGCGTAGGCACCGCCAAACATGCCTCCATATGGCGCCGCTATGGCGGCTGCATTGAACGGAGCGACGGCTATGCAGGTCAGATGCGCATCGAAAACCCGCGCAACATCCAATGCAAGCTGCAAACGCGCATCCAAGCCATCATATTCATCAATATAAACAAGGATCGACTTCATCGCGGCACTCCTCAATTAACCTATTTGAGGACATGCTATTGCTTCCGGCCCTGCACATAAATGCGGAATTATACGTAGCATTATGCCGGACGACGCGCCTTAAAATTTAGAGCGAAAATATATTAAATAAAATATTTTAAAGAATAATATTAATGTATTACCTTAAATTTTTTGCTGTGCCTGCAGTGCCGAACGACTCGAACCGTGCGACGCAGATCGATTTGGCAGCCTTGCGCGCTTCGGTGTTGATCTTGCGCGGGTCAAACTCGGAAGGTTTCTCGTCCATATACTGGCGCATGGTTGCATACATGGCGAGGCGGATGTCGGTGTCGATATTGATTTTGCGGATGCCATATTTGATCCCGCGCACAATCTCTTCAACCGGAACCCCATAAGTTTCTTTCATCTCGCCGCCATGCTTGCGAAACACCGCCAGCCATTCCTGTGGCACGCTCGATGAGCCGTGCATCACCAGATGCGTGTTGGGCACCTTGGCGTGGATCGCCTTGATCCGCTCAATCGCGAGCACATCACCGGTTGGCGGGCGGGTGAATTTATATGCGCCATGGCTGGTGCCGATCGCAATCGCGAGCGCGTCAACGCCGGTTTTCGAAACAAAATCCTCGGCCTGATCCGGATCGGTGAGCAACTGACTATGATCGAGCTTGCCCGCCGCACCATGCCCGTCCTCTTCGCCCGCTTCACCAGTTTCGAGCGAGCCGAGACAGCCCAGCTCGCCTTCCACCGATACGTCAACTGCATGCGCCATATCGACCACCTGTTTGGTTACAGCGATATTATACTCGTAACTGGCCGGGGTTTTACCATCTGCTTCAAGTGACCCATCCATCATTACACTCGAAAAGCCCGAGCGGATCGAACGCATGCATACGGCGGGCGATGCACCATGATCCTGATGGATCACCACTGGAATATGCGGATATTGCTCGACCGCCGCCTGGCACAAATGACGCAAAAACGGCTCGCCGGCATAGGCGCGCGCGCCCGCCGACGCCTGCAAGATCACCGGCGCGTCGGTCTCGTCAGCAGCGACCATGATTGCCTGAACCTGCTCGAGATTGTTGACGTTGAATGCTGGCACACCATAGCTGTGCGTAGCGGCATCATCGAGGAGTGTCTTGAGAGTTACCAGTGCCATTTTCTTTTCCTTCTTTATTTGATCAGATTCAATGCCGCTTCAACCAGCGCCTCGGTGGTCAGGTTGAAATAGGCAAAAAGCTGCGACGCCGGGGCCGACTCACCAAAACGATCAAGCCCGAGCACAACATCGCGCGGATGCAGGAACTGCCGCCACAACGGGGTGACGCCCGCTTCGATTGCAATTCGCGGCACATCCTGACCCAGCACAGCGGTGCGCCAGCTTTCCGGCTGCTCACTGAATTTCTCCCAGCAGGGCATCGAAACCACGCGCACCGCTACGCCCTTTTCGGTCAGTTGATCGCGCGCGGCGACCGCGAGCGACACTTCCGAACCGGTGGCCATGATAATGAGCTTCGGGTCGGCCGCGTCGCGCAAAATATAGCCACCCTTGGCGGCACCCTGTGCCTGTGCGGCATTCTCGACCACAACCGGAAGCGCTTGACGCGATAAGAGCAGCGCTGTTGGCCCATCCTTGCGCGCAACCGCAGAGGCCCAGGCCACTGCCGTCTCGGTTTGGTCGGCCGGCCGCCAGACATCAAGACCGGGGATCAGCCGCAGCGCCGAAGCATGTTCAATCGGCTGGTGCGTCGGGCCGTCTTCACCCAACCCGATCGAGTCGTGTGTCAAGACATGGATGACGCGGATTTTCATCAGCGCGGCCATGCGGATGGCATTGCGGCTGTAATCGCTGAACGTTACAAAAGTGCCGCCATAGGGGATATAGCCCCCGTGCAGCGCCATGCCGTTCATCGCGGCCGCCATACCGAATTCGCGCACACCCCACGAGATGTGACGCCCCCATTGATCGCGTTTTGCCGTGCCACAGCCTTTGAAATTGGTCAGGTTAGAGCCGGTCAGGTCGGCGCTGCCCCCAAACATTTCGGGGAGCACGGGCCCGATCTGATCAAGCACGTTCTGGCTCGCCTTGCGGGTGGCCACCGGCTTGGCCTCGCTCAGCCAATGTGCGATCATGGCTTCAGCCTGTGCGCTATAGTCCGCGATCAAATCGCCTGCCATACGGCGTTCAAATTCGGCGGCGGCCTCGGGGTATTTGGCCGCATACGCGGCAAAGCGCGCACGCCACAGCGCATAATCACCGCGCCCCTTGTTCTTGCAACTCCATTGCGCCCGAATCGTTTCCGGCACGACAAAGGGTTGATGCGACCAGCCCAGTGCCTTGCGCATTGCTTCAATTTCGCCATGCCCGAGCGGCGCGCCATGCACATCATGCCCGCCGGCCTTGGTCGGCGCACCTTTACCGATCGTCGTCTTGCAACAGAGCAGCGTTGGCTTGCCGTCGGTCAGCAGCCCCTGCGTACGCGCGCTGGCGATGGCGGCATC
>JAGWQR010000336.1 GCA_028869975.1 Alphaproteobacteria bacterium
GGAGAGGCGCAAAACGCTTGCAATGTGACAGCACACACCCTCCTTTCCAATGTTTTCGTTTGGTGAGCGGGCCATATGATAATCGGGAATGTTACAAGCCACAAGCCTAAAATGAACATATTCGAAATATATCGAAACTTATATCTCTTGCATTTTATTCCACTTTGTCATAGTAGCAGAGTCTGCCAGAAGGGTTTTGCAGCTTATGCCCGATGAACTTTCGTTCGATGACCGTATCGCGCATGTGCGCGCCAGGGCACTGTGGGTGCGCAGACGCGCCTTTCGTATGGTGTATGAGGCGCGTCAGGGCCATCCAGGTGGTGACATGTCAGCGACAGACATCCTTGCCGCACTTTATTTTGATGTAATGCGTTATGATCCTGCGAACCCGCGCGACCCCGGTCGGGACCGGTTCATCATGAGCAAGGGCCATTGCACCGGCGCGTTATACAGCACGCTGGCCGCAGCGGGCTTCTTCCCCGAGGAGGAGCTGTGCAGCTACATGCAGCCGCTCTCGAGGCTCAATGGCCATCCCAACTGCACCAAGCTCCCCGGCGTTGAGACCAATACCGGGCCTTTGGGCCATGGTGTGCCGGTAGCGGTTGGGCTTGCGATCGCCGGGCAGATCGACAAGGCGGATTATCGCGTTTTCGTGCTCACCGGCGATGGCGAATTGCAGGAGGGCAGTATCTGGGAGGCGGCGATGACCGCCGGGCACCGCAAGCTCGCCAACCTCACGCTGATCGTGGATCGCAATACGCTCCAGCAGGGTGCGCGCACAGAGGAGACGGTCGGGCTTGAACCGCTCGCCGACAAATGGCGTGCGTTCGGCTGGGATGTGGCTGAATGCGACGGGCATGATCTCGCGGCGTTGCTGCCGCTGCTCGATCGCTCTGCACCGCGCGAGCGCCCGCGCGCCATTATCGCGCGAACGGTGAAAGGCAAGGGCGTATCGTTCATGGAGGATCAGGCAAGCTGGCATCATGGGGTTCCCAACACCGCGCAATTTGAACAAGCCATGCGTGAGCTGGTGGCATGAGCGCCGCCGCGACGCAAACCGGCCTGTTCGATTGCCGCGATGCCTATGTCGCGACACTTGAAACGCTGGCGGCGGCGGATAACCGCATTGTGGCCGTGGTCAATGACAGCGTTGGTTCAAGCAAGCTTGGCAAATTCCGGGAGACGTTCTCCGAACGGCTGGTCAATGTCGGCATCGCTGAGCAGAATATGGTCGGTGTTGGTGCGGGCCTCGCCAATGGCGGCAAGATTCCGTTTGTCAGCGGTGCGGCCTGTTTCATTACCGCGCGCGCGCTTGAGCAGATCAAGACCGACATCGGCTATTCCGACGCTAATGTGAAATTGTGCGGGATTTCGAGCGGCGTTGCCTATGGCGAGCTTGGCCCGACTCATCATTCGATCGAAGACATCGCCTGGCTGCGCGCGATGGGCAATATCACCATCCTGGTGCCGTCTGATCCCTGGGAAACCGAGCAGGCGATCCGCGCGGCGGCGGCGAATGAGGGGCCGGTGTTCATCCGGATCAGCCGGATGGGGGTGCCCGCGCTGGAGCGACCGGCGGATGCACGGTTTGAAATCGGCAAAGCTGAAGTGCTGCGCGCCGGCGGCGATGCGGCGATTATCGCCAACGGCACGATGGTCTGTCGCGCGCTTGAGGCCGCCAAGGCACTGGCGGCGGACGGCATGGCTGCGCGGGTCGTCAACATGGCGAGCATGGCCCCGCTAGATGAAGCGGCGGTGCTGGCGGCAGCGGAAACCGGCGCGATTGTTACAGTGGAAGAGGGGGTGGTGCGCGGCGGGCTGGGCGGCGCGATCGCGGAGATCGTGGCGCAACACACGCCGTGCAAAATGAAGATGTTGGGATTTCCCGGCTTTCTCCCGACCGGTTCGGCAGAGTTTCTGATGGCGCATTACGGATTGACCGCTGATAATATTGCCGCTTCGGTGCGCGGGTTGCTCGGGCGCTGACATGGCGCGCCCTGCCGTCATTGCGATCGATCAGGGGACGACCAACACGAAGGCGCTGCTCGTTGGCCTTGATGGCGCGGTGATCGCTACCGCGAGCGCACCCACGCAGACGCATTATCCAAAGGCAGGCTGGGCCGAACAAGCGGCGCAAGGCATCTGGGCGAGCGCGGTGCAGGTGCTCGGCGAAATTGCGGCCACGCCAGATACCGATATTCTCGCTATCGGCATTTCCAACCAGCGCGAGTCGGCTTTGCTCTGGGATGTCGAATCCGGCGCACCAGTCGGCCCCTGTGTAATCTGGCAATGTCGGCGCTCGGCGGAACTTTGCGCAGGGTTGCGCGACGCCGGTCATGAAGGCGCAATCCGCGCCAAATCAGGCCTTGGTCTCGATCCGCTGTTCTCGGCAGGCAAATGGCGCTGGCTATTCGAGCATGTGCCGCAAGCGCGCGCTGCACGCACAGGGTCGGCTGCGTGCCGGAACGGTTGATAGCTGGCTGCTCTGGAATCTGACTGGTGGCACTGCGCACGCGACCGACAGCAGCAACGCCGCACGCACCCAGTTGCTGAATCTTGATACCGGACAATGGGATACAGACCTCACAGACTGGTTTGGCGTTCCGCTTGAAATCCTGCCACAAGTGCGCGCATCGGACAGTCTGTTCGGGGTCACTTGCGGCAGCATTTCCGGCCTTCCAGCAGGCATCCCCGTCCACGCGATCATGGGGGACAGCCACGCCGCGCTATTTGGCCATGACATTGATGCGCCGGGACGAATCAAGGTCACGCTTGGCACCGGATCATCGCTGATGTGTCCGACAGAATCCCGCAAATCATCCGCCAACGGCATGTCCGAAACCATCGCCTGGAACCGGGGCGGCGCAATCACTTATGCGCTCGAAGGCAATATTGCTGTCTCTGGGCACGCTGCAGCGTTCGTCAGCCAGATGCTCGGGCTGCCCAATACGGATACGCTCACCCGCCTTGCCGAAACCGTCCCGGATAGCGATGGCGTCACAGTTCTGCCAGCACTTGCCGGACTTGGCGCTCCGCACTGGGGCGCTGCCGCACGCGGACTGATCGCGGGTCTCTCACTCGCCACGAGGCCCGCACATATCGCCCGCGCAACACTTGAAGGCATTGCGCACCAGATTTGCGATGTGCTCGAAGCGATTGAAACTGATCTTGGGGTGCCGGTTGACGTCATCCACGCCGATGGCGGCGCGACACGCAATGCGCTGTTGGTGCAACAGATCGCTGACATTTGCGACCGGCCGGTACAATGTGCTGCGGTCGCCGAACTGAGCGCCTTTGGGGCGGCGCGGCTGGCCGCATCATCGCTAGGGCTGTCTGTTCCCGCCCCGAAAACCGGCCTTCGTGTCTGCCCGGCCATGCATCCGGCACGCCGCACCCAGTTACGGAGCGTGTGGCAATTATCAATTCTGCAAAGTTTGCTGCGCCCTGCACCCACAAACGCTTGAGAATATAGCCAAAGTCGCCTCAATCAAAACATGTATTCCACAAGGCGAATGCCAACATTGAGGATGGTATTGGCAGAACGTATCACAATTCCTGTAAGATTGCTTCCCCGTGCATATGTCGCGGGGGCGATCTATCCACGTCAAGCGCATCATGCATTTCGCGAGCGCCCCAATCTGCTTTATCATATGGCAGCGAAGGTCATTGTTCCGGAACACACCATGCTGATTACTCCATTGTCACAGGGATTTGGTGCCGAAGTCTCTCAATTCGATTGCGCTGAGGGCGGAGCGCCCGAAGACATTGCCCGCTTGCAGCAAGCCTATAGTACATATCACCTTCTGATTTTCCGTAGCGCCAAGCCATTGGCGCCCGAGCGTCAGGTCGAAATCACAGGCTGGTTTGGTACATTGCTCGCCGAAGAAGCGCGCTGGACAACGCTGAACAATGCCGAACCAAGCGGCCATGTTGTGCTGCCTTTCCACTCTGACATGTCGTTCCTTGAAGACCCGCTTGCCGGGATCAGCCTGTATCCTGAGGCCCTTCCCCGCACAGCGACCACCACGAGCTTTGTCAGCAACGCCCTCGCCTGGGATAGGCTGACCGGCGCGGACAAGCAGCAACTGGCCGGACGTCGGGCACTTCATATCTATGATGGTGCGGCGAATCTAGGATTTGACTGGCCGGTGTTCACCTATTGGCATCCCGCCTGCATTGCGCACGCCAAAACGGGCCGTTCCATGCTGTTCATTTCCGAACATCATGTCGAACAGATCGAAGGCATTGAGCCGGCACAATGTAAAGCCTTGCTGCAAGCGGTATTCGCTGTTCTTTATGCGCCCGAATATCGCTATGAACATATCTGGCACACGGGCGATCTGGTTGTATGGGACAATTTCGCAATCCAGCACGCCCGACCGGCAGCCGCTGACCCGGCAGATGGCCAGCGGATCATGCGTAGGGTGCAATTGGGCAAAGCGGGCTTCATGGCGCAGGCCCAGCGCGTCCGTCAGGCGTCGGGAGGATAAACGTCGGTCTCAAGTTACTTGTGACAAATCCGCAGTTTTCGCGACTGACGATGTTCATGATAGTCAGCCGGAGCGGGCAAGCCGCTACCGCCCGACTGTCGCCATCCCCGCTGGGGCGTAGCGTTCGCCTTCAACCGGCACTGCCGCCAGCACCTGGTCGATACGCGCGAGATCGTTTGCAGAGAGAAGCAGATCGGCCGCTGCTGTATTTTCTTCCATCCGGTGCACCTTGGACGTGCCGGGAATGGGAACAATCCAGGGTTTTTGTGCAAGCAGCCAGGCAAGCGCAATCTGCCCCGACGTGACGCCCCTGGCCTGTGCAATATCGGCCAGCAGCGGCACCAGCCCAAGATTATGGGCAAGTGCATCCCCCGTAAAACGGGGAATCGTGTTGCGGATATCACCATCACCATATTGGGTGTTTGCGTTGATTGTACCCGTCAGAAAACCTTTCCCGAGCGGCGAAAAAGGTACAAATCCGATGCCAAGCTCCTCAAGTGTGGGGATGATTTCAGTTTCCGGTTCACGGGTCCAGAGCGAATATTCGCTTTGCAGCGCAGCAACCGGCTGTACGGCATGGGCGCGGCGGATCGTCTGTGCGCCTGCTTCCGATAGCCCGAAGTACCTGACCTTTCCCTCCGCGATCAGATCTTTAACTGTGCCTGCTACATCTTCGATCGGCACATGGGGATCAACGCGATGCTGGTAGAACAAGTCGATACACTCGACTCCCAGCCGTTTGCAGCTTTCCTCTGCCACGGTGCGGATCCGTGCGGGCGAACTTTCTAGACCGGCAAAGGGCGGATTGCGGCTGGGATCAATCCTGAACCCGAATTTTGTCGCAATCTTCACCTGACCTTTGAACGGCGCCAGCGCTTCGCCAACCAGTTGTTCATTGTTCCACGGGCCATAAACTTCGGCAGTATCGAAGAAATCCACACCGCACTCGACCGCACGACGCAGCAGCTTCACCGCATCTTCATGGCTGACCGGTGAGGTTTTGTTATAACCGAAGGTCAGCCCCATGCAGCCAAAGCCCATGGCGTTGACCTCAAGCCCGGTGCTGCCCAGTTTACGCTTTTCCATAACAAATCGCTCCTGTTGGGTCTCGGTTACGGTTGCAACTCTTGTCTATGGTTTCAATGTTTTCGCCGGGATGTTGGTGCTGATGGCGGGCTGCAAATCTGCCGCCGATGTACCGAGCGCAAAGCTATATTGTCCGCCGCGCACGGTCCAGCCAGTCCCGTTCCACTCGGCGAGCAGGCGCGGGTCGATCTTCACTGTAACGCTCTGCTTGGTACCGGGTGCCAGGCTCACGCGCTGGAAGCCCACCAGACGTTCATGTGCGGTGCCGGCTGCGCTCGTCAGGTAAACTTGCGCGACATCATCACCGGCAACACTACCCGTATTGGCAACCGTGAAGCTCGCGGTCATGTTATGCGCGTCCACTTTCAGCCCCGAGAGTGCAAAGCTGGTGTAGCTCAGGCCAAAACCGAAGGGGAAGAGCGGTTTGGTGTGATTGCGCGCATACCAGCGATAGCCGATGTCCGCGCCTTCGATATTATAATCGATGGTCAGCGCCTCGCCGGGATGGGCCTTTCCCTGGAAATCCGGCTCGATCGTCTCGGCACCAGGCAGGGCCGGTCGCGGGAGCTGATCAAGGCTCGCCGGGAAGCTGCCCGGCAGGTGGCCCGAAGGATTGACCTTGCCATAAAGGATGTTGGCAATCGCCTGCCCGCCGCGCGCACCAGGGAACCAGCTCTCCAGAACTGCCGCCGTCTTGTTGAGCCAGGGCATCAGGACCGGCGAGCCATTTTCGAGCACGACAATCGTGTGCGGATTGGCACTGGCAACGGCATCGATCAGCGCATCCTGGCCGTGCGGTAGGCTCAGATCCGGTAGATCCACTCCTTCCGTGGACCATTGTGTTGCGAAAATGACCACAACATCAGCCTTTTTCGCCGCGATTACGGCATCGGTGATATAATCTCCGCGCGTGAAGCTGAATTTGGTGTCAGGGGCCAGCGCCTTCATCGCCTTCAGTGGTGACGAACGCTGATAGGCCTGACTGAAAAACAGCGCGAAGGCCCCGTCGCCCCCGAGCGGGATCGCCACCGCAGGCCCACCCGGCCCTTCAACCTGGCTTGAACCGCCGCCCGAGAGCACGCCCGAATCGGCATAGCCGCCTATGACGGTGATACGCTTTGCACTGGCCGCGAGTGGCAAGATATTGCCCTCGTTGCGCAGCAGCACGATGCCCTGTTCAGCGACCTTCTGCGCAACAGCGCCGTGCGCCTCAAAGTCAATCGCGCCGCCCTTCATCGCCGGATCGCTGTCGAGCTTGTTGGCGTAAATGGCATAGAGCACACGCTGGTTCATATCTTTCACGCGCGCAGCGTAAGCCGGGTCTTTCGCCGCATTTTCGGCCAAAATCTTGCCCAGATAATCCTTGCCATCCAGAATCCACGCCGATTGCTGGTCAAGTCCATTCAGCGCGGTGGTTGGTGAATGCACCGCACCCCAGTCCGACATGACAAAGCCCTTCCAGCCCCAATCGCCCTTGAGCACCTTGTTGAGCGTGTAATCATTGTCGCAGGCATAATGATCGTTGATCTTGTTATACGCGCACATCACCGAGCCGGGCTTGCCTTGTTCGATCGCAATCTCGAATGCGAGAAGGTCGCTCTCGCGGGCATTTTTGTCGCTGACGATGATATTGGCAAAGTCGCGCGCGGTTTCATAGTCATTGAGCGCAAAATGCTTGGTGGTGGAGATGATATGGTTCGACTGGATACCCCGGATCGCTGCACCGGCCAGGGTGCCGGCGAGCAGAGGATCCTCGCCCATATACTCGAAAGTACGGCCATTGCGTGGATCGCGCATCAGGTTGGTGCCGCCCGCCAGCATCACGTTGAAGCCCTTGGCCTTGGCTTCCGACCCGATCATCGCGCCACCGGCCTCGATCAGCGCCGGGTTCCAGGTCGAGGCCATCGCCATGCCCGAAGGGAGCGCAGTTGCGCCATCCTTGCGCAGGCCGCCGATGTACGCGACGCCAAGGCTTGCGTCGGTTTCGCGCAACGAAGGGACATTGAGTCGCGGAATTCCGTAAATATAACCTGCCCCCGGTACCGCATCGTCGGGAAATTTGGGGCCGCCTGAGCCAAAGTCGCCCAGTGCCATCGGCATGATGCCATGCGTAAGGATAGTCTGTTCGTCGGTGGTCATCTTGGCGACGGTTGCCGCGGCACGTGACGACGCGCTTGCATCATCGTCAGCCAGCGCTGCTGTTGAACAGAGCAACAAGGCCAGTGTGCCCAAAACCCTGGTTTTTCCTGAAATCATCATGGCGCGCATTTCATCCTCTTTTAATCACGCTGCCGCAACCGGGCGACAAAGACAATCAAAAACTGGGGCCGCACCAGATACGCGGCGCGACCCCATCCCCTTTATCCCAACCCAGGGAAGAGTGGGTCAGAATTTCACTCCAGCACGCATCCCGAAGGTGCGCGGTTCTTCTATCGTCACGCCACCGGATAGGCCGGTTGACGCTGCCGCGATCGTGATACTATCTTCAATGTTGCGGACAAAGCCCTGGATATACCATCTGTTATGCGGTGCCGTGTAGGTAGCCGTCAAATCGGTTTTCGTGAAAGATGGCTGCCTGAATTGCGACAGGTTGTTCAGGTCGATCATATAATATCCTGAATTCAGACTCGTACGTGCCATCAGGTCAATTTTGCCACTGTCATTGAGTCTGATTGTGTGCGTGTACGCTACGGTTTCGACATTTTTCGGAGCATGATCGAGCAGCCGCCCATTGAAATTGAAATTGGGATGGTTGGTCGGATCAGGTGTGAAATTGCTATACCGGGCATAGGTATAGGTATAACCAGCATCAACTTTGTCGTCAGGGCTTGGTTGCAGGATTGCCTGCATCTCCAAACCATCCACCTTGGCCTGCGCAGCATTGGTAATCAGGGTTGCAGGTACCGGCACCGTAACAATCTGGCTGACCTGCAGGCTGTTATAGTCATAATGGAACACTGCTGCATCAAGATGCACTGTTTGTGCCAGCTTGAATTTGATGCCTGCCTCATAATCGGTCAGCGTTTCGGGATTATAATAGAGCGAGGAAGGCGTTAGCGAGCAGCCAATGCCTGATCCCGCTACGCAACCATCATTGAATCCACCCGCCTTGTATCCGGTCGCAACCGAGGCGTAGATTAACCCCAATCCAGGCGCATCATAGTCCAGGCCAACTTTCCAGGTTGTCTTTTCAAAGGTGCGACTTGCGATGTTCTGGTTGAGAACGCACCGCACCGAACCGCTCGGCAGCGTGGACTGATTATTACAAGCGAATCCGGTCGGAAATGCCCCTGTATTGGGAAAATCGACAATCGTCGCGCCGTCACGCGCTTTCAGGTCAGATGTGTAGCGCACACCGCCGGAGAGATGCAGTGCCGGCGTAATGTCATACGTCAAAGTGCCAAATACGGCCTTCGACTGATTCGTCACCGGGCCTTGCGGGAACGCGAAGTTGGAGGCGCCAGGCACGACAAATCCGGAGAGCGGCGCATACAAATCAAATTCCAGATAGCTGCGCTCATGGAAATAATAGACCCCAGCCTGCCCATGAAGCGGCTTGCCTTTGCCGAAAGCCAGCCTCAATTCATGCGAATTCTGCTTGAAATTTCCGTTGAACGCCGCAGGGTTGTTGAGTGCACCAAACAGCAGAAGATCGCGCACATCACTCCGGTCTGTCCATCGGAACGAGCCAAGATATGTCAGTTGCACGGGGCCTAAATCATAGGTGAATTCGCCCATGATTCCGTAATTCTTGTTGTCGCGGTTCATGGGATATGTTGGCGGCACGGTCAGCGTTCTCTCGAAGCCGGAACTGTTGCCGACATAAACAGGATCTACCGTTGGCACGTTAAGATTGGTATAAAAGCGATCGAGCGTGACCACGTTGCCATTGACGCCGGTGCCTTTGGTGCCCGAAAAATCCGCACGTACGACAAAGCTCAATTTGTCGTCGAGTGTCTTGCCACCCAAAGACAGTCTGCCTGAAAGCACATCGCGATAGGGAGAAGTTGGAACAGTCGAGTTGGATACGGTGTAATAGGGATCCTGACGCTGATAGTTGACGGCAGCGCGCAGCCCGACACCTGCGCCAAGTGGCACATTGACCATGCCGGTTGCGTCGATCGTATTGAGATTGCCATATCCCCCATCGAACGAGGCTTCGAATTTGTCGGTTGGCAAGGCTGATTTGACGTTGATGACGCCTGCGGTCGTGTTACGGCCATACAGCGTCCCCTGCGGGCCGCGCAAAACTTCGATCTGCTGAAGATCGTAGAAGCTTCCCATCATGTCACTCGGGCGGGCTATATAGATTCCGTCGAGCAGAAATGCGGCAGAGGGGTCTCCCTTTTCAGTTGTATCCGTGCTGGTGACACCCCGGATCGAAATCCGGACAGCGTCCCCGTTTTCGTTCAATGAAAGCCCAGGCACGGCATTTTCAAGTTGCCGTGCATCGGTAATCCCTTCGTCACGCAAGCTTTTGCTGGTCAGCGCGGTCATCGTGATGGGTGTTTTAGACAATTGTGTCGAATCACGCGTCGCCGTAACGATGATGTCGCCCGAATCGGCCTTCCCCGCGTCTTGGGCAAATGCCGGCGATGCCAGCAGCGCCAGAAGTGACGCAGAACATACAAAAACACCTCTATTCATCAGATTCCCCTTTCCTAAGCTCGCGGCTGAATTACCGCTTTTTGACACTCAACCTTGAAATTGATAGCGCTGTCATGTTAGCGCTGTCAATGATGTTGAATGATTCTTGTGGATTTCACACCTAGCATTATGGGTATATGTCATAAAATTGAGGATACTTGGTTGAAATGCGTCGTGTAACGATCAGAGATGTTGCGGACAGAGCGGGGGTTTCACTCAAAAGTGTTTCGCGAGTGGTCAACCATGAAGCAAATGTGTCCGCAAAATTGCGCGCGCGGGTTGAAGCGGCCATTACCAGCCTGGGCTATGTGCCCGACACGGCAGCCCGCTCGCTGGCCGGCGCGCGATTTGGCGCGCGCTCCTTTGCGATTGCCTGTCTGTTTGATAATCCCAGCCCCAACTATACGATAAAGGTGCAGCAGGGCGTGTATGCCGCGTGCCGAGAGCATGGCTATCATTTACTGATTGAATCGATCGATTGCCAGGCAGAGGATGTTGAGGCGCAAATGAATGCGATTCTCCAGAATGCGCGCATTGACGGGATGATCCTGACACCGCCGACGACAGAACATGAAATGGTCATGAATATGCTGGAAGCGCGCGGCATTCCGATTGTCAGGATTGCGCCGGTCAGCTTTGCGGGGCGCACGCCAGCAGTTATTATCGACGACGCGGCGGCGGCGGGGGAAGTTGCGCGCCATTTTCGGGCGCTAGGGCATTCTCATTTCGGGATAATCAATGGGCCGATTGAGCATGGCGCGGCGGGAACACGACGTACCGGGTTTATCGAAGCGCTGGGTCGTGCGGATTGTGCCGAGGCGACAGGCGGCTTTCTTTTTGCTGGCGGAATCGAGGCGGCATACAAGCTGTTGCGTCGCGATGCCAGACCCACCGCCATTTTTGCAACGAATGACGATATGGCCGCTGGTGTTTACGCCGCCGCAAACAAATTGGGGCTGAAAGTACCGCAGGATGTCAGTGTTATCGGCTTTGATGATAGCTGGACAGCAACCTGTGTCTGGCCGGGGCTGACCACAATTTACCAGCCGATTACCGAGATGGCGCACGAGGCCGCACGCCTGTTAATCATGCGTGAATCGCCGCGTGAGGATGTCGTTATGGCGTATCATCTGGTCGAGCGTGCTTCAACGGCACCGCCGGCATTGGCGGCAAGGGGGCCGGTAGGCGTGCGGACACTCTGAGTAACGCTTGCGACAAGCAAAGGAACAAGGATATGATACAGCATAATCGTGGCATAACCCGACGGCAGATTTTGGGCGGAATCGGCGCAGCCGGGCTGGCAGGTGTTGCGCACCCGCAAACGGGAGGTGCGCGCGGGCGCTGGGTCTGTACAACAGCTAGCGCTCCCTGGCGCGAACAGGGCGCCGTGACGCCCGGCCCGATTGATGCGAACCTGTTCGGCCATGACATCATGATTGATCCTACCAAAGCGCGCCAGACCATCGACGGCTTTGGCGGCGCCTTCACCGAAATCGGCTGGGGCGCGCTTCAAAAAACCAGCACCGCCGGGCGCGCGCAAGTGATGGCCGATCTGTTCGGTGCAGAGGGTTGCGCATTCACCATCTGCCGCACCCCGATCGGGGGTAATGACCTGTCACGGCGCTGGTACAGCTATGATGAAGTCGATGGCGATTTCGACATGGCGCATTTCAGCGTGGCCAACGACGACGAGACCCTGATCCCCTATATCAAGGCCGCGCAGACCGTGCAGCCCAGGCTCAAGCTTTGGGCCTCTCCGTGGTCGCCGCCGACCTGGATGAAGCGCAACCATCATTATGCGATGGCGCCCGCCTGGCCCGGCCAGCCCTCAAACGGAATAAAACCCGATCAAGTCGGGATAGAAGGCAAGGATTATTTCATACAGGAAGAGCGTTATTTTGCGGCCTATGCGCGCTATTTCCGCCGCTATGTTGAAGAATATTCTAAAGTCGGCATCCCGGTTTCAATGGTCGCGCCGCAGAATGAGTTTAATTCTGCACAGCCCTATCCAAGCTGCTGCTGGACGCCGCAAGGGCTGGCCAAATTCATCGCCCATCTGGGTCCGGAAATGGACAAGGTCGGCACCGACATCTTCTTTGGGACATTGGAGCGACCCAATGCCGCGCTGCTCGATGCTGTGCTCGCAGACCGGGATGCCACGCGCTACATTAAAGGAGTCGGCGTGCAATGGGCGGGCAAAGGCGCGCTGCATGACATCCACAAGGCCCACCCCGATCTGCCGATCTGGAGTTCTGAGCAGGAATGTGGCTTTGGCACCAATGACTGGCATTATGCCCGCTATATCTGGCGCGAGATGCAGACTTATTTCGAAAATGGCGCGCGCGCATGGATGTATTGGGACATGGTGATGCCCAGCAATACCCACTCCACTTGGGGCTGGCCGCAGAACAGCATGATAACGGTAAAAGATGATGGCAGCCTGGTGCGCAATCACGAATACTGGCTGCTGCGTCACTTCAGCCAGTTTGTGAAGCCGGGCGCGCATTATCTACCCGCCACCAGCTTTTCGGGCTATGATAATATCAGCGCCTTCGCCAATCCGGATGGCTCGATCATCCTTGTGGCGCATAATGATATGGCACAACCGCAGCCGTTACGGATTATCCTTGGCGACACACAGATCAATCTGACGCTCCCGACAGATTCGTTCAATACAATCATAATCTAGATGTCGTACCGGTTGCATCACGCGGGCTTGGCATACTTGGAACGCGAATGACCCATCGTGTCGCCCTTATCGGTTATGGCCTGGCGGGCAAGGCATTTCATGCTCCGCTCATCAACGCTGTATCTGGTCTTGAACTTACGACGATCGTGTCCTCGCGAGAGGATGAAATCCACAGCGATCACCCACGGGTGCAGATAAGGTCTCGGCTTGAGGATGTTCTGGCAGATCCGGAAATCGAGCTGGTGGTTATTGCCAGCCCCGATCATGTCCATGGAGCGCAGGCGATCGCCGCGCTCAACGCGGGCAAGCATGTGGTTATCGATAAGCCCTTCGCACCAACGCTTATCGAGGCGCGCGCCATTGCCGCGTGCGCACATGATCGCGGACGACTGCTCTCGGTGTTCCACAACCGCCGCTGGGATGCCGATTTTCTGACCCTGTGCAAGCAGACTGCCGCCGGAGAACTGGGCACGATTCGCGAAATTGAAAGCCGCTTTGACCGGTTTCGGCCCGTTGCCGGCACACGCTGGAAAGATCAGCGCGTGGGTGGCGTGTGGCAGGATCTTGGCCCTCACCTTGTTGACCAGATGCTTGTGCTGCTCGGCGCGCCGCTGGGCGTTACCGCTGATCTGGCGATACTGCGACCGGGAGGGCAGGCCATCGATCATGCCCAGGTCATCTTACGGTATCCGGCGTGCCGGGTCATGCTGCATATCAGCCAGTCGCTCGTCGATCATGGCCTGCGTTTTGCGGTTCATGGCACACGCGCAAGCTTCGTCAAGCACGGGATCGACCCGCAGGAAGAGCAATCCAAGGCCGGGATGCTGCCCTCAGATGCCCGCTGGGGGATTGATCCACAGCCCGCAAACCTGAAGCGCGCCGACGGTGAGATTATGCAGATTGTTCCTGAGCGAGGCGACTATGCCGCCTACTATCGCGCTATCGCGGCGGCTCTATCAGGCACCGGGCCACTTCCGGTCACTGCCGACGATGCCCTGAACGTCATGGAAGTCATCGCCGCCGGCATCACCAGCAGCTCGGAACGGCGCGAAATCCTGATCTGAAGCCGCGCCATCGCATCAAGGCTGTACTGCAAAAATGATACGGCGATAACGCGTCAATGCCGGGGTACCGTTGTCGGTCACCGACAGGATGACATGCGCAATGCCGGGAGGCGTGCAGGGCACAATGCCCGACAGCCAGGGTTTGCGGCACACCGCCAGTGGTGTGATCTGCACCTTGGCTGCATTGGGATTCTCGATTTGCAGGTCCGCCATGCTGGTGCCGGGAGAGAAGCCCGCCTCGGAATACACTGTCCACGAAATGCTTAGGCTGTTGCCATCAGGATCGCGACTGGGAGAGGCATCCAGTGTTACCGGCACACCCACATGCGCTGTAATCGTTATCGGTTCCATGCCGGGATAACCAGCGAGGCGCACCTCGGGTGGGTGGTTGGCGGCAGTATAAGGCTTGATTGTCCAGTCCATCCTTGCCGCAAAATCATTCTGAAATGCGGTGCGCCAGCGCCATATCGTCGCCTGATCGGAGATATATTGACCCACCGTGTCCGCCGAGGTGATCCGCATAAAGCTGTCACCACCTTGCGTCCAGACCGGGCGTGACTCATCTGCCGGACGCCGCAGCAGATACCGGCCACCCCAGCCGCCCCAATTCGGCTTATCCTGCGCATTTAGCCCGTTGGGAATCAGCCCAAGGAACGAAGGTGTGTCCCCCTCCATGATGAACATGTAGCGCGGATAGGCTGCACCCAGCGGGCCTTTGCTGCGTATATTCTTATCGAGCCAGGCATTGCTTACCGTTGTGAAATCTGCGCCTGCACCATTGCGGTAATAGTTATCGCCGGAAATGCCTGTCCAGGTTGCGCGGGCATAGTCACCACCGTCCTGAGAGGACGGGGAGACTATGTAAAAAAGATTCGGAAACTCCCGGCGCAGCCATGGCCCGGCATCATCCTGATCCGAGATGGCATAGACCCGCAGGCGTCCGACAATATGCGCAACCACGGGCGCAGGCAGCGTGCGGCGTGCATATGCCAGCGCCTCCGCAAGTGTGTTGGTGCCGCTCCATGCGGCTATCCAGAGCGGTTCGGTTCCGGTGCGGGCCAGTTTCAACAGCCGGAGCGCCCCTGCCGACGGGTGTGCGGGATTCATGGCGGCCAGGCCATAACCCGGCACACCAGTTACAATGCGCTTCTTCAGCGTCGCAGCATCCGGCCAGCCGGATGCATGAAGTCGTAAATTCGGGACAACAGCGCCATAGGCGTCGATCACCCGTGCGGCGATTTCAGGAGACAATTT
Source organism: Alphaproteobacteria bacterium (assembly GCA_028869975.1). GTDB lineage: Bacteria > Pseudomonadota > Alphaproteobacteria > Sphingomonadales > Sphingomonadaceae > JAGWQR01. The sequence goes on from JAGWQR010000336.1 coordinate 15,231, forward strand.
GTTGCGTTGCCAGACAGAGGTTGAAGCTATTATCGCCTGAACATCGAGTTCGTTCGAATAGAGCAACAAGCGCACCAGTGACATCTGGTCGTCAGGTTCGTTGCCAATGTCGGTCAGAACAACAAGATGTGGTGCAGCGGCGAGCGGCGCACCCAGGGTTATCGTCGCCAGCAGGAATTTCTTCAGCCACGTCATCGTTCACCTCCCTGATCATGCTGCCGCCAGTATCGACCAGTCATACTACACCTGTGCCCGAACCCCAGGCAAGCGCCAACCCTAAAGGCTAAGACTCACGCGCCATGGCCCGCATAGCCCATGGCCCTCGTTTGATGAACGTCTTCAACGCAAAGTTGGATATGTGCCTGAATTTGGTGGCTGCCAAACCGTCACAAAGTCCCAGCCCGGATAAATGCTGCTGTATGTTGCGTTATTCTGCAACTGCGCGGTCGTATAACCGGTTGCGCTGAATGATCCTGTATATTGATAGCCATAGCCTGTGCTCTGCGTTGTCGTGGTGGTGTCCCAGACCGAAGCTGCGACACTGCCTCCGCCCTGATAACCAATCAAGCCGCCGACATAGCTGGTGCCTGCCAGAGCACCGGCGGCATAGCTGTTTGAAACCGCCCCCGAGCCAAGAAAACCAACCAGTCCGCCCACAAATCCGGTGCCGTGCACCGCGCTCGTCGCATAGGAATTGCTGATATTGACATAGTCCGCACCAGCAAGGCCACCTGCATAGTTTCCGCTGGCCGTGACAGCGCCACTCGCACTTGATGTGGCAATCGAGCCACCCGCCTGATCGCCGACCAGCCCACCCGTATAGACGGCCCCGCTTACGGTGCTGCCTGAGGCAGAATGCACGACACTGCCTTCACTGTATCCCACCAGACCCCCGGTATAATCACCTGTCCCGGTTACAGTGCCGGAAGATTGGCCACCTGTCAGCGTAGAACCCGCATTCTGGCCGCCCAGCAACCCGCCCACATCATTTGTGCCTTTTACTGCACCCGTTGCAGCAACAGTTGTAACCGAGCCTCCGCCCACTCTTCCGATGAGTCCACCTACAAAATTTGTGCCATTAACGCTTGTGAATGTGGCATTCGAACCGGCGACCGTGTCCTCTGCATAACCAGCAAGGCCACCAACATCAGTCGTGCCAGTGATGCTGGCGACCGTCGAATTGGAACCATTGGAGATGCTTGCGCCGCTCCCTGCTTGGAAACCGACCAACCCGCCGACTCCAAATATGCCAGTCACCGAACTGCCGCTCGCAACAGACTGGCTGATCGTGCCACCGGTCTGATAACCGACCAGGCCGCCAATTTCCATTCCCGCGCCATTCCCGGTAACCGATCCGCTTGCATTGGACAGTTTTATGCTTCCCGCCGCCTGCTGGCCATCCAGTCCGCCAACAATAGAAGTTCCTATAACCTGCCCGGTTGCTGTTGATCCGCTGACAGTTCCTTCGGTGTAGCCAGCAAGCCCGCCTACATAGTCTGTGCCATTCACGCCGCCAGTTGTTTGCGTGGCGTTGCTGTTACTGATGGTGCCGCCGCTCGCCTGAACACCCACCAGCCCGCCAACAAAATTGGCACCGGTCGTCACCCCGCTGGCATGAGAGCTTGCGATGTTGCCTCCAATCTGCTCACCAACCAGGCCGCCCGCGATATTTCCTGATGCCGTTACAGTGCCGGCTGCGCTGCTGCCGGTGATGGTACCGGATTCCTGGAATCCGACCAGACCACCAACTTGACCTGCTGCACTGACAGCGCCAGTTGCTGTACTATTGGAAATATTCCCTTCTGAATAGCCAGACAGGCCGCCCACATAAGTACCTGTGCTGTTGATGACAGCCAAGGATGTGTTCGAAGTTAGCGTTGCACTAAACAGATCAGCCCCTACGGCACCGCCCACAAAATTGGTTCCAGTGATCTTTATTCCCTGTACTAAACTCGATGAAACAGTTCCGCTTTGCGCGCGCCCGACCAGTCCGCCAACAAAGCTTGTGCCGCTGACAGTATTTCCTCCATAGCCGAAACTGATTGTTCCTTCGGAATACCCGGCAATCCCGCCCACATCGGTAGTTCCGGCTGTCGTGGCATAACCATAGCCATTATATATGAGCGACGCTGTGCCGGATTGATAGCCGACGACCCCGCCAACTCCTAACACACCAGTCACCGATCCATACGCTGCATCATATGTTATATTGCCACCGGTTTGATACCCAACGAGTCCACCGATCGCTATGCCAGCCCCGGTGCCTGTTACTGAGCTGGCTTTACCAACTGATCCTAAAATGCTCCCACCAGGCATACCGCCAACCAAGCCACCCACATAGTCGGTTCCACTGACCGTGCCGTACGCGTTGGCCTCAAAAATCAGAGCCTGGCTATAGCCGACCAGTCCACCGATATAGCTTGTTCCGGTGGCACTCACACCACTGCCCGAGCTGTCTGAAATGAGAATACCGCTTGCAGACCCGGCCAGACCACCAACCGCGCTCGTGCCTTGCACCGCGACGCTGGTTGTTACTGTAAATATGTTTCCCGAATCCGAACCGGCCAGCACCCCAACCGCATTCTGACCGACGACCGCGCCCCCAGTGATATTCACGTTCCCGATCACGCTCCCGGCACCAACCAGACCAAACAAGCCAACATCATTGACGGTGGGGCGGTTTATCGTCAGATTGTTAAGGGTGAAACCTTGACCATATAGGTTGCCGGTAAAGCCGCTTCCTCCATTGAGGATGTTGCCTGCACCGTCGGTACCCAGCGGCACGAAGCCGGTCGGAGCCCACAGGCCCGCGTAACTGGCTGGATTGCCTGACAGCGCAGCACCGGTCTGGGTCATGTCGATATTGGCGCTGAGGGCATAGTTGGCGGCAAGGGTGGTTGCGCTATAATCGATCAACTGGAGCTGATGCGCATTCCAGATCAGCGTGCTCCCGAAGGTGTTGCTGCCATTCACCGCCGCAGTCGGCACTTCAAAGGCCAGGAAGGGGCGCGTCGAATTGCCCGGCGCAAAAACCCAGCCCGTCGGAGTAGCGGTGCCGATGCCAGAAGCTGTAGCAAAAGTGCTATAGGCGCTGGCATTGTACGCATAATTGGCAGCGGCGGATTGCGCCGGATCAGAAGTGACGGCGCCCAAGCCGGGGTATATTGTGTTCCCGTTTCCGGCTGTTTGCCCGGTGGAATAACTGTCCCAATAGGATGACGTGATCGTATTGGCCGAATAGCC
>JAGWQR010000337.1 GCA_028869975.1 Alphaproteobacteria bacterium
CGGCGGTCGCGGGCAAGGCGATGGATGAAATTGTTGATGATTTTCTGAAAAATGGCCCGACACCCAGCGAAGTGCAGCGCGCACAGATGCAAATGGTCGGCGACAAGATCAAAGCGCTGGAGTCTGTTTCCGGTCAGTCTGCTGAGTTGGCGAGTGGCGCTCTTTATCATGATAATCCCGGATATGTGCTCACACGACTGCACGCCGTCGCCACCGCAACGCCTGAAGAAATTCGCAAGGCCGCCGCCAAATGGCTGAGCCGCCCTGCCTTGACCATTATCATCAATCCTGGCCCGCGCCCGCCATATACAGAGGCGGCACCGGCCAAAATCAATCCCGCCGCAGACACACCAATCCCGCCAACACCGGGCACCGAGGATCGCAATACACCGCCGCCGGTGGAAGCGCTCGCAAAAATGACCTTCCCAGCGATTGAACGCACGACGCTGAACAACGGTATTCCTGTATATTTCGCGCGGCGCAACGCCATTCCGGTGGTCAATATCGATCTTGATTTCGATGCGGGCTATGCTGCCGACAGCACCGATGCTATCGGCACACAAGGCTTCATGCTCAATATGCTGCGCGAGGGCACAACCAGCCGAACCGCGACACAGTTTGCCAAGGACAGCGAAACCTATGGTGCGAGTCTTAATACAGCCGGCAATATGGATCGATCGGATATTGGCCTCATTGCCTTTACGCCAAATCTTGAGGCCTCACTTGACTTGATGGCTGATGTTGCTCTGCATCCGGCCTTCACCGCCGCCGATGTCGAGCGTGTGCGCAGCCAGCGCCTCACTGCGATTGCTGCGGAAAGTAAAGAGCCGCAGGCTCCCGCGGCCAAGGCGCTCTTGCAGGCGCTCTATGGTCCTGGCCATCCCTATGGCCGCGCCAATTCGGGACTGGGCGAGCCAGGCGTTGTCAAAGCCCTGAGTCCAACGCAGTTGCGCATCGATTACACGCAATGGCTGCGACCGGACAATGCGAAGATATTCGTAGTTGGCGATACGACACTGGCCGCGATCAAACCGTTGCTCAATGCCAGATTCGGGCATTGGCATGTCGATACATCTGGTGCACAGATCAAGCATATTGCGGCCGTGCCGCCCGCCACGGCGCATATCCTGTTGGTGGATCACCCCGGCGCGCCACAATCTTTTATCATTGTTGGCCATGTGCTCAATCTGACGGGCAAAGATGACCTGCTCAACCTGCGCACCGCAAATGAGGCGCTGGGAGCCAGCTTCCTGTCCAGGATCAATGCCGATCTGCGCGAAACCAAAGGCTGGGCCTATTATAGCGGCGCGGCTATTGCCGATCGCGAGCACCAGACTTTCTATGAAGAACTGGCTCCGGTGCAGGCAGATAAAACCGGCGCGGCCATAGGCGAAATCCTTAGCCAGATTCGTGGATTTGTTGGCACCAAGCCGATTACGGCTGAAGAGACGACGCGATTCACTACCGCCTACATACGCGCGCTTCCAGGCGAGTTTGAGCGTTCATCCGCTGTCATGAGTGCCCTGCGCAACATCATTCTGCTGGATCGCCCAGATGACTATTATGTCAGTTTACCCGCGCGCTTTACTGCGATGACCCCGGCAACGCTGGAAGCAGCTGCACGGGCGAACATCCACCCGGATCAGCTTGTCATCTCCATTGCCGGGGATGCCAAAGCGGTGCAGCCTCAAGTGAGCAACCTGGGCTTGCCGGTCGAAATCGTCAAATAGGGATTATTTCGGGCTGATGACCATCATCATCTGACGGCCTTCCATGCGCGGATGCGCCTCAACCTTGGCATATTCGGCGCTGTCTTCCTTCACCTTGTTGAGCAGGATCATGCCCAACTGGCCATGCGCTAGCTCACGCCCGCGAAAACGTAACGTGATTTTGACCTTATCCCCTTCCTCGATGAAGCGCTGAACCGCCTTCATCTTGGTGTCATAGTCATGGTCATCGATATTGGGACGCATCTTGATCTCCTTGATCTCCTGCGTCTTTTGGCTTTTGCGGGCGGCATTGGCCTTTTTCTGGGCTTCATATTTAAATTTGCCGATGTCGAGATATTTCGCGACCGGTGGATCGGCGTTGGGCGAGACTTCAACCAGATCAAGCCCGACGGCGGCGGCCTGTTCCATCGCCTCCCGCGTGAGCATCACACCCAGATTTTCGCCATTTTCGTCAATGACGCGCACTTTGGGGGATTGGATAAACTGGTTGAAACGGGGGCCGGACAGGGGCGGTGCAGTCATCGCGGGACGACGGATCATTGGCGGACGGATAGGTTATTCTCCATTATAGTCGTTCGGTGCGGCCACATATCGCAGATTCGCATCCTAGAAAAGGGGGTGTTGCGCGAAATCGCTCACCCTGTGGCCAATGCGCAACGCCCCAAGCGCAGAACAGCCATTCAGCAGGTATTGGCCGCACTCAGCACGGCGCGCACCGATGCCGTAGCAACGTCCTCATCGATGCCGATGCCCCACACCGTACGTCCGCCCGCATCCTTGCACTCGACATAGGCCGCCGCGCGCACGTTTGTGCCATGCCCAATCGCGTGCTCGGTATAATCTTGTACCTCAAGCGCGAGTCCGCAAGCATCATTCACCGCCGCCAGCACCGAAGAGATCAAGCCGTTGCCGCGCCCGGACACCGAGCGCCGCTCGCCGCCGATATTCAGCGTTCCCGCAAACAGCCTCGCGCCATCTGCGGCCTTGGTTTCGGTATACTCCTCGAGCCGGATGTACTCCTCGCTACCGAGATGATAAGTGCGCTGGAAGCAGCCCCAAATGTCTGCCGCGTTCAGCTCGCGACTGGTTTCATCGGCCAGTTCCTGCACATATTTGCTGAAATGGGCCTGAAGGCGCTTGGGCAATTTCAGGCCCTGATCCTGCTCAAGCACCCAGGCGACACCACCCTTGCCCGACTGCGAATTGACGCGGATAACGGCCTCATACGACCGTCCGAGATCAGCGGGGTCAATTGGCAGGTAAGGCACATTCCACAGCCCGTCATTGCGCTGTTCTTGGTGTGCAAAGCCCTTCTTGATCGCATCCTGATGGCTGCCCGAGAACGCCGTGAACACCAGTTCGCCGCCATAGGCGTGGCGCTGATGCACGGGGAGCTGCGTGCAATATTCAACCGTCTGGATCACCTCGTCGATATCCGAGAAATCAAGTCCCGGATGCACGCCTTGGGTATACATATTGAGTGCCAATGTTACCAAATCACAATTTCCGGTGCGCTCGCCATTGCCGAACAGACACCCTTCAACGCGATCTGCACCCGCCATCATCGCCAGTTCCGCCGCCGCGACGCCGGTGCCGCGATCATTATGGGGGTGGAGCGAGATGACGCATGACGCGCGGTTGCGGATATGCCGACCAAACCATTCAATCTGGTCGGCATAGAAGTTCGGGGTTGCGGCCTCTACTGTGGCAGGCAAGTTGAAAATAATTGGCTTGTCTGGGGTCGGCTGGAGGATGTCCATCACTGCCTCGCACACTTCAACACTGAATTCGAGTTCGGTGGTTGAGAAACATTCGGGGGAATACTCGAATTGCCAGTCGGTGTTCGGGCGCCTGGCCGCCTCATCGCGCACCCATTTCGCCGCCTGCACCGCAATAGCCTTGCAGCCGGCATAGTCGAGGTTGAACACGATCTGCCGCCAGGCGGGCGCGGTCGCGTTGTAATAATGAACAATCGCGCGCTCGGCCCCATCCAGCGACTTGAATGTGGTTTCGATCAGATCCTGCCGTGCTTGGGTGAGTACCTGCGGCCAGACATCGGCGGGAACACGCCCCGAGCGCACCAGCCCCGAGATATAATCAAACTCTGTCGCGCCCGCCGACGGGAAACCAACCTCAATCTCCTTCAGCCCCAACTTGCAGAGCAGATCGAACATGCGCTGCTTCTTCTCCGAATCCATCGGATCGATCAACGCCTGATTGCCGTCGCGCATGTCGGTCGAGAGCCAGCGCGGCGGCTTCGTAATGGTTTGGGAGGGCCATTGCCGGTTGGGCAGATCAATCTGCGGGAAGGGTCGGTATTTCTGAGACGGGTCTGAGAGCATGAGTGTTCGCCTAATGGAGCTTTCCAAGAGTTTGTGAAGTTGGCCCTTAGGCGGGGCGCGCGTGAAGCTACCCGCCTAAGGGCAGGTAAGGAGCAGGAGCGATAGGGGCGCGGCGCCGATCATGCTTTTGCTATGGCCTGTCCGGCGCATGCCGTCAACACCTGATCCACCGGGCCATCAGGTACGATCCACAGCACCGAAACGAGCGCCGCGCAGATCAGCGCAATCACAGGGTGCACAAAGGCGAGCGCCGCCCCGCCCGCATACAGCAGGATCGAGGCGATCTGCTTGGTGTTCTCGGCACGCAGGATATGCGCAGGCGCGATCTCGCGACCATAGAGCCTCACCACTTCGCGGTGCAGTGGCACATAGGCCACACCGGGCAGCAGCAGCGAGATGAGGTAAGTCGCGGTCGGCACCGGCATCAGCGGGAAAGTGGCAATCCACCCGGTCGTCACCGGCACGAGAGAGAGAAAGAACAGCATAGCCGCATTCGTCCAGTGCAGTTTCACGGAAAAATGCGGGGCGATGTCGAGCAGCCGGTGATGATTGACCCAATAGATTGCGACATAGATAAAACTGAGCGCATACGCTACGAGTGTGGGCCAGATCGCTGCGAGCGCCGCCCAGGTCGGCTCCTTTGGCACATGCACTTCCAGCACCATGATCGTGATGATGATCGCGAGTACACCATCGGAAAAAGCTTCCAGTCGTGTGGTGGCGATGCTTTGGTGATGATGGCGTGATGTGTCAGTGGGCATGTGCCTTGTTTTCCAGCATCATGGCAAACCAGTCAAGATAAGCTTGCGCGCAGGAGGTCGGATCAAGATGAGCGACCAATGCCTTCATCCGCTCGATGGAGCCGTCGGCTGCCGTCACGCGCAACAGAGCATCGGCCAAATCTTGCGACGCACGCGAGGGAATGATTTCCCCGGCATCCTGAACAGTCATAATGTCGTGCAGAAATGCCGAGCAATCGGTCGAAACCACCGGCACGCCATGCGCCAGCGCTTCGACCGCCACCGCCGGCCCCCCCTCATAATGCGAGGTGACGAGCAGCGCATCAGCGCGTTGCAGATACGGGTCGATATTGGGTACATGCCCCGTCGCATTCACGATGTGCGAGAGTCCCATGGTACTGATCGCCCGCATCAGCCGCGCGCGCTGGCTGCCCTCGCCCAGGATTGTCAGTTGCGCGGGCTGCCGCGTGTTGAGTGCCTGTATCACCTGTAACGCCAGAAACACGTCCTTCTGCCGCTCCAGCCGCCCCGCCCAGAGAATGTTGAGTGCGCCATTATGGTGGGTAACATGATCGAATTGTGTGTCATGCTGGATGTATACCGGATCATAAAGCGTGGCGACCGGAATGGTCGGCAGCATCGCCCTGAGTTCGCGTGCCAGACCAGTGTTCATCGCGGCCAGGCCGTCGATCGCGCGGCTGAACCGGCGCACGACCCACCGCCCCATAAACGCCGGGAGCCAGTGCGGACGCGGCGGATTTGATATTTTGGAAACGATAATCGGGCGCGGATCGGCACGGCGCAACTGTCCGTTGAGCACAAGATGATAATTTCCAGGTAGAAAAATCACATCCGCAGCC
>JAGWQR010000338.1 GCA_028869975.1 Alphaproteobacteria bacterium
ATGCGGGCAAATCGACGCTGGTCAACGCTCTGGTCGGTCAGAAGGTAGCCATTGTTTCACCCAAGGCCCAAACCACGCGCGCGCGACTGATGGGGATTGCTTTGCACGGCGACACCCAATTCATGCTGGTGGATACACCGGGCATTTTCAGGCCCAACCGACGGCTCGACCGGGCGATGGTTCAGGCGGCGTGGGGTGGCGCGCAGGACGCCGATTTGATAGCTCTTATTGTTGATGCCAGAGCCGGGCTGGGGCCAAAGGTGATGGATATTGCCGCGGTGCTCAAAGATCGGCGCGAACCTCAAATACTCATCATCAACAAGGTTGATATTGCCGACAAGGGGAAGTTGCTGGTTACTGCGGAGAAGCTCAACGCGGCGCTTGATTTTGCCGAAACCCACTTCGTCAGTGCGACAACCGGTGACGGGCTGGTTCATCTCAAAGATTCACTTGCCGCTCATATGCCAGAGGGGCCATGGCACTTTCCCGCAGACCAGGTGTCAGATGCAACCGACCGCATGATCTGCGCTGAAATCACGCGTGAGCAACTCTATCTCCAGCTCCATGCCGAACTGCCCTATGCCGCAGCAGTCGAAACCGAGCGCTATAGCGAGCGTGATGACGGACAGATCGAAATCCATCAGCAGATCCGTATCGAACGCGCGAGTCAGCGCGCGATTATCCTCGGCAAAGGCGGCGCGCGGCTGAAGGATATAGGTTCGAAATCACGTAAAGAAATCAGTTCAATACTTGGTAAACGCGTGCATCTTTACTTGCATATCAAGGTTGATCCGAAATGGCAGGATGATCGATTGCTCTATTTGGATATAGGGCTGGATTGGGTGGAGTGAGGCAATGACCAGAATCGGGATTATCGGCAGTGCAGGGCGCATGGGTCAAGAATTGCTGCACATGATTTCGACGCATTCCGGCGCGGAAATGACTGAAGTCGCAGGCGCGATAGATGTTGGTGGCGATCCCATGGCGCTGGCGCACGTTGCCGACGTGCTGATCGATTTTTCGTCACCCAAGGCGCTGATGGCAAACCTGAGTGCGGCGGTCGCAGCAGGCAAGCCTCTTGTGATCGGCACGACCGGGC
>JAGWQR010000339.1 GCA_028869975.1 Alphaproteobacteria bacterium
CGAGGATGAGCGAGGTGGAATCCTGCTCATCTGTGCAGAGAAAGGCGGCGAATCAAAGCTTTATGAGCTGAGCCTTGACTTCGATGGCGACATGTTCTGGCGCTTGATTCTGGATAAAAATGGCAGAAATCTAGGGAATTTGGAGACTTATCTTCAACAGCGCATCAAGCAGGACAGCGATATTTGGCTGATTGAGCTTTCTATCGCAGATGCACAACGGTTCGCCGAAGAAGTGCTCGCTTCGGCTTGACCGCGGCAATCAGCCGCGCCAAAGCTCATCTCTAACAACAGCGTAGCTCATGAGCCCAGTTTTTTAGCCGTGGGGACGTAGACGGGGGGTCAATACCGGACACATAGTTTTTTTGGTGCCCGGACTTTTGGTTCACCGCAAATGTAAGTTTGATGATGCGCTATTTTTTGTGCGCGGCAACATTTGTAGTCGCGCTAGTTGGAACTTTTTCTGTGCCAGCCGCGGTGATTGCTGGCGAAGCACAAGCTGTTCAAATCCTGCCGGGTCTTGCCCCAACTGCAACTACTCCGGATGATACTGAACACACGACAATGACGACAGATGCTTCAAGCAGTCAGGCGCCTCTGCAGGCTGCGCCGTCATCACTTGAAGATCTGGTTGCGGCGCAACAGGCCCCGGAAACTCTCGACAGCGAAGATGTCTGCCTGGCCAGCGCAGTCTATTTTGAAGCCAAGGGTGAACCGCTGGTGGGGCAGCTCGCAGTTGCACAGGTGCTGATTAACCGCACACAATCAGGGCGCTATCCCGACAGTCTGTGTGGTGTTGTCAAGCAGCCGCACCAATTCTCCTTTGTTCACAAGGGAGCGATTCCGCAGATCAACAACAAACGTCAATGGCATACTGCTCAGATTATTGCGCGTCTTGCGCGCGAGGGGAAGTGGCATCCTGTCGTTGGCAAGGCAATGTTTTTCCATGCGCGCCGCGTATCGCCACATTGGCATGCGGTTGAGGTCGCGTCGCTCGGAAACCATATTTTCTATCGTTGACAGGGTTCAATCTCGAGCCGATCAAGTGCGCAAATGCGCGCCTAGTTTGGCTGCCGCAGCAACAATGCGTTCGGATAACGCTCTCAAATCGGCCTCTGTGAGTGAATGCAGCACGGGCTGGTAGGTAACTTCAAGTGCGAGCGAGATCTGACCTGCGGGTACACCAGCGCCGGCAAAGCGATCGAACAGACGCACCGCGCTGATCAGCGCCTTGTCAGCATTTTTCACTGCATGCACCAGAGATTGGGCTGGCAAATCCATAGCAACGAGAAAAGCAAAATCGCGCGTCACGGCTTGCAGCGAAGGCGGGGCGTACGCTTCACGCAGCCGTGAATTGCCGGCACGTCTGGCCGGTACCG
>JAGWQR010000340.1 GCA_028869975.1 Alphaproteobacteria bacterium
AGATGTCGGCCGCGTCATGTGCCAGATGGAAACCGCCATATTTGCCGCGTGTGCTCACCAGCAGCCCGGCGGTGCGTAGTTCCGCGAGGATAATCTCAAGAAATTTGCGTGGCACCTGCGCCTCGTCGGCAATCCGGCTCATCGGCGTGGGCGGGCCGTCGGGGGGCGTGTGGGCGATCAGCAGCATGGCGCGCAAGGCATATCTTGATCTCTGGGTCAGCATTTAATCTCCCTTAATATCTATGGGAATTAAAACAAGCCCAATCCCGCTCGCTTCATTGAAAATTCATCAGCGCTGTGCCATATAAGGTGTGCTGGCTCGCCAGCTATGGTGATAAATGATGATGTGCAATAGGCACAGCGGACCCGGGGGCGGTACCCGGCGGCTCCACCAACGCTCGCGGAATCGCGGGCTCTGACGGGGCCGAACTAGGATCGACGTGTGTTGAAAAGCATTGTTTTTACCGGGCCTGAATGCGCCCCTAAACCGTTCAAACTCATAAGTGCCAACGATAACGAAGCACTTGCGATTGCCGCTTAACCTTGGGCCCTTACGGGCATTAGGTTAAACCGAAATCACGCGGCCCCCCGGAGCCGGGCAACAGAATCCGGGGACTTAAGACGCTGCGCCGGGCAAATTCGCGCGCCCCAACATTACGCAGCCGTGCGGGGCTAACAAACTGAATTGAGCGATTTCAGCCACGCCGCCGCGATCAGCGGAAGGCGCTCGGTTACCTCGAATCCAACAGCACTTGTGACACATAGCCCATGAGCAACATATCTATGATCCTGCAAAGATACGGCTTGCCGCATTCCCACCACCTGAATCGACCGTCGACCATGAGAATATGCTCAACATGAATGTTTTCGCTGACGCACATTTCATCAAGCTCCATGCCGTCGAGCAGCGTCTCGTACACACCATCCGTGATCCGGCTACCGAATGCTGTTGTGTAGTAATATTCCGTGATTTCTCATATCGCGATCGGGTTGACAGGTGACAGAAACGCGCCATCAACCCCGCGTGACAGTGTGCGAACCGGTGTTTGATCGGCAGTGAACGCGGTAAGCTGCCTCGGGTCAAATTGGCGAAGCACAAACCTATTTGCTTGCACTGCAGGAAATGATTTTATCTGCTCATGCCATGAATCGGGAAATATCTGAAACGGCGATGGGGGCGCGCAATGTGGGGCGTGTTGCAGCGTAGTGCATTCCAGCAGGGCTTGGCCGGTTTCAGGCAGTGTGGAGGGGGTGCACCGCGCTTGACCGTAATGTCACTTTTGTCATGTTAAGGATTGCATAAGCGCTTCAGGTACCGGCTTTCGCGGTTCTTGGGGGAGGGATGTGTGGTACAAACCGGCTGTCGTCCCTTGCGCAACGACGGGCAGGGCATTAGAGCGCGTCTCTTCCGGGCAATGGATAAGCGGAGCGGTGGCCGAGTGGTCGAAGGCGCTCGCCTGGAAAGTGAGTATACGGCAAAACCGTATCGAGGGTTCGAATCCCTCCCGCTCCGCCATTTAGCTGTTTTCTGCCATTTCCTGACAATCCAAACGTCGCTGAAATCCGCAAAAATTAAGCATATTTTGTTCCTCACCCTATCTTGATGTATCGCACTAACCCGAATATTATGTGGGAAATAGCGTGGGAAAGTATATGGGTAGGCTAACAGCGACCGCCGTGAAAGCGGCAAAATCAGCCGGTCGATATGGTGACGGAGACGGATTGTTTTTGCTTGTCGGCCCGACTGGTGCGCGCTCATGGGTGTGCCGTGTTCAAAAGGATGGCAGGCGACGCGACATTGGGCTGGGCAGCGAGAAGAAAGTCACTCTGGCATTAGCGCGAGAACGGGCGAGCAAGGTTCGCGCTCAGGTTGAAGCCGGAATCGATCCCGTAGCCGAACGCCGAAAGGCGGCGGGCATTCCATCGTTTCGCGAAGCCGCAGCGCTCGTATTCGCAGAAAATAGGGACACATGGCGCAACGCCAAGCATCAAGCACAATGGCTCTCATCTTTGGACACATACGCCTTCCCGCAAATTGGCGATATGTCGGTCAGCCAAATTGACGGCCCACATGTGCGAGACGTTTTGGTCGCTATCTGGCTAGCCAAGCCGGAAACAGCGCGCCGCGTCCGTCAACGCATCAATACCGTGATAGATTGGGCAATAGCCAAAGGCTACCGAAATGCGCCTTTACCTATTGCAGCGCTCAATAAATCCCTGCCCAAGACAAAAACCCCGCCGAAGCATCATGCGGCTCTACCCTATGCGGAAATAC
>JAGWQR010000341.1 GCA_028869975.1 Alphaproteobacteria bacterium
ATGCTTGGTGCAGTGGCGCGTGATGCCCACCGTATCGCATTCCTGAAATGCATCGGTGCCGATCAGCGGTGTGCCAACTTGCCCCGTGAACACGACGATGGGAATTGAATCGAGCAGTGCATCGGTGATCCCGGTTACCGCATTGGTGGCACCAGGGCCGGAGGTGACGAGCACGACGCCGGGCTTGCCTGTCGAGCGCGCATAGCCCTCTGCCGCGTGTGCCGCGCCCTGTTCATGCCGCACCAGAATGTGGCGGATATCGTTCTGCTTGAAGAGCGCATCATAGATGGGCAGCACCGCACCGCCGGGATAACCGAACACGGTATCCACGTCGAGGTCTTTGAGCGCAGCAATTATGATTTCGGCACCGGGAAGGGATTGCGTCATATTAAAGTCCTTGGGTGAGGTGGGCTTTAAGCGTAATTTATGAGTGTGTCAAGGGTATGTATTGTAATTTTATTACTAATTGATCGATATATTCATCATTTAACATATCTGTGATCCTAGTCCAGTCCGGCGGACACTGGTTGCGAAACCAGGTATATTGCCGTTTGGCATATTGGCGTGTGGCAAGCTGCGCGGCGGCGATGGCGCCTGCAAGCGATAATTCACCCGCCAGATAGGCACCCAGTTCGCGCACCCCGATCGCACGCATCACCGGCAGCGCGGGGGAGAGATCCCGCGCGCGCAGTGCCCTGACTTCCTCCAGCGCGCCGCCCGCCACCATCGCTTCAAAACGCGCATCGCAGCGCGCCATCAGCCTGTCACGGGGGGGCAGCAGCACGAGCGGGATAATCCGCACCGCGTCCCCAATCCCGCCTACCCGCTCGGCCTGCCAGTCCTTGAGCGTTCTCCCGGTTGACCGCATCACCTCAAGCGCGCGGGCAATGCGGGTGGTATCTTGCGGCTTGAGCAGAAGGGCCGCTTCGGCATCTTCGATCAACAAGGCCGCATAAGCCTGCTCGACCGGAAGCGCGCGTACGCCTGCCCGCACGTGCGGCTCAATCTCCGGTACCGGCGCAATGCCATCGAGCAGCGTGCGCATATACAGTCCTGTGCCGCCAACCAGCACCGGCACTCGGCCCGCTTCATGCGCTTCCGCCGCCACCGCGCGCGCATCCGCCGCCCAGTGCGCCGCCGAGCAGCTTTCTGCACCATCGATATATCCGAACAGCCGGTGCGGGGCCTGCGCGCGCTCCTCCATGCTCGGTTGCGCACTCAAAATCGGAATGTCTGCATAAACCTGGCTTGCATCCATGTTGATGATCGTGGCAGGGGTTGCCCGCGCAAGGGCAAGCGCGAGCGCAGTTTTGCCACTCGCGGTTGGCCCGCAGATTACAACCACAGGGGGTTTCATGTCCTTCATTGCCACGCTTGTTAACGCCGAAAACCTTAAATGGGGAGAGGTAAGCGCGGCGTGTGATGCGCTGGCGACCGCTGGCGCGTCCGGCATTGATGCGCGCTGGCTAGAAGAGGCGCAAGCTGCGGATATAAGTTTCAGCGCAAGTGCCCGCCCGGACATCGCCACGCAGTCGGGCACCGACATCATCATTCAGATTGAGGCCGAGCGCCGCCGCAGCCTGCTGGTGGCCGATATGGACTCGACGATGATCACGATCGAGTGCATCGACGAACTCGCCGATTATGCCGGAATCAAGCCCCAGATTGCCGAAATTACCGAGCGGGCCATGCGCGGCGAGCTCGATTTTGAAGGTGCGCTGCGTGAGCGGGTGGGCCTGCTCAAAGGGCTGAAAGAATCGGTGATCGATGACTGCCTGCGCGAACGGATGAAAATCATGCCCGGTGCCATCGCACTGGTGCGCACCCTGAACGCCCATGGCGGGCGCGCGGTGCTCGTTTCGGGCGGGTTCACGCGCTTCACCGATGTGGTCGGGCCACAGATTGGCTTTGACCGCACCGTGAGCAACGTGCTGGGCATCACGCAAGGCGTGCTCGATGGCAGCGTGGTGGGTGACATTGTTGGCGCGCAGACCAAGCGCGCAACCTTGCTGGAGGAACTTGCCGCGCGTGCCCTGCCCGCCTCTGCCTCACTCGCGATCGGCGATGGCGCGAATGACATTCCGATGATCGAAGCGGCCGGCCTCGGTGTTGCATATCATGCCAAGCCCAAAACCGCCGCCGCCGCGCCCGCGCGCGTTCTGTATGGCGATTTGAGCGTGCTGCTCTACGCGTGCGGGTATGCGCGCAAGGACTGGGTAATCACCTAGCGCCCCTCAAGCGCATCTATATCCGCAGGCCCTTCCATGCGCCAGCCGTCAGGCCGACGCAGCAACACAAAGCGGTAATAGAGGAAGGCGAGCAAATAAAGCCCGATAAAAATGAACAAGGATGGGCGTCCTGTATCGGTATCCGTCCAGAGCGCAGCAATTTCAAGCACCAGGATCGGGATCATCAGCACCACCATCAGCGGAAAGGCAGGCGAGCGATAAAGATGGTGCGGCTGGCCGGTACGGCCCATGCGCCGCCCGCGCCACACGCCCCAAGCATAGAAAATTGTCAGAATCGTGTAATTGCCCGCCAGCATTAATATCTTGAACTTCATGCTCAGAAACGTGGCCGCCGCCGTGGTCATGCCGATTATGAGGAGCGCTACCCACGGCGCTTGCGCGCGCGGGGTCAGACGCATCAGCGCGCGGTTGATCGGCGCGGCGAACAAATTGGTGCGTCCCATGGCATAGACATTGCGCCCGATCCCGACAAAGCCCGCAAGGCAGGCATTGAAAATCGCGATAGCAATCGACAGCGAAACCAGCTTCAACGCAAAGTCAGGCAGACTTTCCGCCAGAAAAGTCTCGAACGGGGCCTTGTTACTGAGCACTGCCTGTGCATTATGCGCGCCGATTATGGTGCCGGCCACCGGCGCACATTCGAGCACAACAGTAATAAAAAACGCGAGCATGATGATCCGGCCAACGGTCTGCGGCTTTTTCATATCCTCACTGAACATCAGCGCCTGCGTGGCCCCGGCTATGGCCCAGGCGGCGCTGTTGACGGCGACGCCGATTACTCCGATCCCCGCCGCGACCCAGACACCATTGGCCATATGCATCGGATGGAAAATCCGCTGCACCGCATCGGGTTGGGTGTGCGCGATCCCCAAAAACGAAACCAGCAGCAATGCCGCCGTCTCGATCAGCATGAAAATGCCGGTAATAAACTCGTTCGCGCGGATGTTGAGCAGCGCGGCCAGTGTGACCACACCGACGGTGATTAAGGTCACCAGCGTGTCGTTGATCCCCGGAAATATGGGGTGCAGATACTCGGCAATGCCCACCGCTGACGTGTTAAGAAACATGGGCAACGTCACCAGGCTCACAATATAGGTGAGCGCCCCCGCCCAGTCCCCCACCGCGTTGCCGATACTGGCATAATCATAGCCCGCCGTCGGATAGGCGGCACCCAGCTCTGCCCCGAGCGATGTTTGCACATAACAGACAATCCCGCCGATCAAGAAGGCCAGTACAGCCCCGCTGCCTGCCTGCTGGACAATCGATGCGCCCGAGACAAACACAGAAACACCCGGCGAAAGCACCGACAGAGTCAGGATGATGACACCAAATCCCGAGAGCGCGCGGGTAAACTTCTGGGGAGAGCCCGTATTCGATCTCGGCGCGTCATTCACGGATTGACGACCAGGCAGGCAACACCCTTCGCCTTAACCGCACCACAGAGCTGCGCGGCTGTCTCTCGCGATGTCAGCGGCCCCGCCTGCAGGCGCACCACCTTCGCGGCATGAACGAGAAAGAACGTATAGGGGTTGAGCGCGGGCACCCGGCCAAGCAGCGCTTCCCCCTGCTCTCGCGCTTTCGCCTCATCGCCGAATGCACCAAGCTGAATGCGCCATGCGCCGGATGGTGCCGAGCGAGTTGACGCAGAGCCCGCAGCGGCGTGGTTGTCGGCCAGCGGTGGAGCAGGTTTGGGCTGGGCAGCCGGATGGCGCGGCAATGGGCGTACCAGGCGCGGCCTTGCCGACCATCCCTGCTGATCCGGCGTGATATTTTCAACCTCGGCGGGCGGCGGCGTATACACGGCCCCGGTTGCGATCGAGGGCGGAAGCGGCGTCGATTCAAGCGGCTGCGGGGCATTTATGTCCCCACCTGGGGCGATCTGGGCAAGCTGGACCTGTTGTGCCGCTACATCCATCTGCCGGGCCAGCGCACGCCCCGCATCGCGCTGATCGGCCGGGATATAATTATCCATGGTCGCCAGTGCCGATGACGCCTGCGCAACCACACCCGAATTGGCCGAGCGCGTCATATAGGCATAGGCTTTGACATTGTCCTTGCCAACCACATCGCCGTTGAAATAGGCGGTGCCAAGTACGAATTGCGCGCGGGGATCGCCCCGTTGTGCCGCCAGTTCGAGCAGGGGGATCGCCTTCGCCCGCTGACCGGACTGAAACAGCGCCAGCGCGTAGGCATTCTGCGCCTGCGGGTAAGGGGGTGTATGCGTGGCCGCCCGGTGATACCAGTCAAGTGCCTGCTGGAGATCGGCAGTTACGCCCCGCCCCTGCTGATAGGCGAGACCAAGTTGATATTGCGCTTCAGGATTGCCCGTTTTCGCGAGGGCATGATATTGGGCCAGTGCCACGTTATAATCGCCCGCCTGATTGGCTGCATTGGCCTGCGCTATATCGGCATTAACCCGCACACCCAGTGCCAGCAGCGGCATTATCATTACAAAAATCGATAACCGCATACCCGAACCACTCCGCGCACTCATCGTCAAAATCCGGCGTGGTGGGCGCGGTAAGGATTGAACTTACGACCCCACCCGTGTGAAGGGTGTGCTCTACCACTGAGCTACGCGCCCACGCCGTTTTGCCCTTATCGCGATCAGGCAGAAAAGAAAAGGGCGGCCATGCGTGCCGCCCCAATCCCGTATCAGGACAGGCTTAGTTGACCGCGTCCTTGAGGCCCTTGCCGGCCTTGAATTTTGGCTGGCTCGATGCCTTGATCTGCATCGGCTCTTTGGTGCGCGGGTTGCGACCCATCGAGGCCTTGCGCTTGGTCACCGAGAAGGTGCCGAAACCGACGAGGCGCACTTCATCGCCCTTTTTGAGCGCATGGGAAATGGTTTCAAAAACAGCTTCAACCGCTTTGCCGGCATCGGCTTTGCTCACGCCGGCGGCGTCCGCAACAGACGAAATCAGATCTTGTTTGTTCATCCCTAGGGATCCCCTATGTTAGAGTTGTAAGTTCAGGCATCTCCGCCGCGCGGGAGTAACGCCGAATTTTACGCGCTTGTCAAAGCAAAAGTGTCACAAACGCGCAATTTATCGCCGAACAGTGCGTTTTGTCGCAACTTAGTGACGCAAGCCGTCGGCAGAGCCAGCAATCGCGGCGGGCGCGTGGGCCGCCAGCTCGTCCGCTTCGCTCCATTCAATCGGTTCCAGCGACTCGGTCAGCGCTATTTTCAGCACTTCATCAACATGCTTGACCGGGATGATATGGAGGCCCTGCCTGATATTTTCAGGGATTTCGACCAGGTCCTTTTCATTCTCTGACGGAATCAAAACAGTCGTAATCCCGCCACGCAACGCCGCAAGCAATTTCTCTTTGAGCCCGCCAATCGCCAGCACGCGCCCGCGCAGCGTGACTTCGCCGGTCATCGCCACATCCTTGCGCACGGCAACCCCGGTGAGCGTCGAAACCATTGCTGTCACCATTCCCACGCCAGCCGAAGGCCCGTCCTTGGGCACCGCGCCTTCGGGCAGATGGATATGGATATCCTTGCGCGTAAAAATACTTGGTTTGATCCCGAAGCCGGGCGCGCGCGCCTTCACGAACGAAAAGGCCGCCTGCACGCTTTCGTTCATCACCTCGCCAAGCTTGCCGGTGGTTTTGATATTGCCCTTGCCGGGCACCGTCACCGATTCGATGGTGAGCAGTTCGCCGCCCACTTCGGTCCAGGCGAGGCCGGTGACCGCGCCGATCTGGTTCTCCTCCTCAGACAGGCCATGACGGAATTTGAGCGCGCCGGCAAAGTCTGCCAGATTATCCGGGGAAATTTCAACTTGTTGCAGCTTGCCTTCCAGAATCTGGCGCAGCCCCTTGCGCGCGAGTTTGGAAATCTCGCGTTCAAGCGTGCGCACCCCCGCCTCGCGCGTATAATTGCGGATCAGTGCGCGCAAGCCTTCGTCGGTGAGGACAAATTCGTCCGGTTTCAGGCCATGCGCGGCCTCCACCTTGGGTAACAGATGGCGCCTGGCGATCTCGACCTTCTCGTCCTCGGTATAGCCTTCCAGCCGTATGATCTCCATCCGATCAAGCAGGGCGCTGGGCAGGTTGAGACTATTTGCGGTCGTGACGAACATCACGTCCGACAGATCATAGTCGAGCTCCAGATACTGGTCCTGGAACTTGTTGTTCTGTTCGGGATCGAGAACCTCAAGCAGAGCTGACGACGGATCGCCACGGAAATCCTGGCCGAGCTTGTCGATCTCATCGAGAAG
>JAGWQR010000034.1 GCA_028869975.1 Alphaproteobacteria bacterium
AAATCCGGATCGCCAGGCCCAGCCCCGACCAGCCAGACTTCGCCTATGCCCTCCTGTTTCATGAAGCATATCGCAATGTTGATAATTGTGCTGTGTTAACTAGCGCCATAAACCTATCCGTCCAGCGATGTGCCGACGTCGTGCGCAGATGCGCAAAACTGGCGAGCAAACGTGCCCTGACCATACCATCCTCCTGCCCAGTAATGCCATATCCGCGCGCCACAGTATAAGCAAACTGAGCATCGGGGCCGATGTTGATCGCGCGGGCATGGTGGAATTCATGCGCATGGATGATCCGCCCCGTGCGGGCTCCCGGCCAGGGGGATTGATCCGTCTCGACCAGTTCAACAAGCCCGCGACCTACCGGGCGCTCCTCCATCACCATATCCAGATCAAGCACTCCACACATTGGGTGTGCGATACCATCCACGATCAGATTACGCGAAAGATACATTAGCCCGCCACATTCAGCATAGGCAGGCAAGCCCGCATTGATCGCATCGCGGATAGACGATTTCAATCGGCTGTTCGCGGCGAGTGCCCCAGCCGTGCATTCCGGGAAGCCACCTCCGATTAAAAGCCCATCACAGTCGGGAAGTGCAGTATCGCGTAGCGCATCGAAAAACGTCAGACGAGCCCCGGCCTGGCGCAGCGCATCGAGATCATCGGCATAATAAAAACAGAAGGCTGCATCGCGTGGAATTGCAATGGTGGCACTGGCAGATGGATGAACTTGTGCCGCGAATGATGCAGATTCTCCGGACACATCTTCAATCGCTGAAACAATAGCCGTAACATCAAGCCCGGCTTCCATTTTATCGGCCAGCACGTCGACGACACTCGTATGCGCGCTATTGCCCTGCGGCGGAACCAACCCCAGATGGCGCTCGCGCGCAATTCCCTCGCCACGCGGCAGCACGCCGAGTAGTTTCAGATCGGTATAACGTTCGATTGCAGCACGCAGTTTGTCGGTCTGGCGCAAGGTACCAACCTTGTTGAGTACCAGGCCAAGAAAGCACACATCAGGATCAAACCGCGTCACGCCCGCAATCAGCGGTGCAAGTCCACGCTCCAGCCCTTCGGCATTGGCGACCAGCAGCACTGGTGCACGGGTGAGCTTGGCCAGCGCAGCGCTCGAATCAGCGCCATCCAGCGCCACGCCATCATGCAGACCCTTGTTGCCCTCGATCAACTGGATGTCCGCAGGCGCTGCTGCAAGTGTTGCGAGAATTTCATCATGCGTCTGCGTGTTGAAATCAAGGTTGTAGCAGGCACGCCCCGCTGCGCCAGAAAGCCAGAGCGGATCGATATAATCCGGGCCTTTTTTGAAAGGCGCTGTATTCAGGCCACGTCGCACCAGCGCGCGCGTCAAGCCCACAGCAACCGTTGTTTTCCCGGAAGATTTCGCCAGCGCAGAGATGAAGACGCGCTTCATCGGCGCGCCCGCCAAATGTCCAGCGCATGGGCGTGCGCTGCTTCCCTCGCGGCGGCCTCGCCCATACAATGCAAGGCCAGCGCGACCGTGCCGGTCACAATCTTCTCGGCCGCGTCGTCGCTCGTTTGCCCCAGCCAGACTTCACGCAGATGATTCAGATTGATTATTTCCTCAGGAACCAGGCTCGTCAAAGCGGGCCAGCGCTCAACCTTGGCCTGACTGTCGGCCACCAGTGTCAGTTCACAGGGCTTGGCAATACGCCGCTCGGCTTCACCGCCATCACCCCGGAAAATCAGCGTGCGCGCATCATTGAGCAGCAACGCGGCCTCGCGATGAATGTCGATATAGCCCGGATGGAACACCCCGATCAGGCTGCTCGGCGCTTTGAACGGATTGACCGAACGGACCAGCGAATTGATCGGCGAGCGCAAACCCAAAACCTGTTTCATTATAATAAGCTCGGCCAGAACCGGGTGAATGCCTTCGAGCGGCAGATAGGCAAAATGCTGGTCGGAAAGCATCTGCATTGCGTGGGCAACATCGCGCGCTTTGGGAATGTCGAGAGCAGCCAGTGCATCATCGGTATAGCTGCGACCTGCGGTGTGTCCGGCAATTCCGTGCATCAGAATTTTTCGCCCTGAAGCGGCCAGCGCAAGCGCCGCCAACAAATACCAGGGTGTCAGCCGCGCCTTGCCGGCGTAGCTTGGCCAGTCGAGATCAGGCGTTACCGTGTCTTGCGATTTGGCCAGCCGCGCGCGAATGGCGTCAACAAAACCCGCGATTTCATCGCCGGTTTCCTCGCGATAGCGCAGCAGCATCAGAAACGCGCCGCGCTGCTCAGGCAAATCCTGACGGTCGAGGATCATGCCAAACGCATCGCGCGCCTCGTCACGTGTTAAACTGCGGCTGAGGTTTTTACCGCGTGCGAGAATGGCAACATATTTCGCAAATGGATGTGGGGTCAGGTTCATGCTGCCTCTTCTTTGGGCAAGATCGGCAGCACCAGCATCCCCAGCAGAACCAGTGTCAAGGCAATGCCGACACCCCCAAGCCCGAGCAGGACTTCGACAACAGAGGGGGAGTACCAGATAATCTGCCCGTCATAAAAGCTGCTCGATACGTTCATGCCCGGGAAAATCGTCAGCGGCCAGGCCTGCCCGGCGATAATCAGCGTATAAAATTGAGCAATGCCCCCCAGCAACAGCGCGCCACTCGCCAACAGCAACGCCGGGCGACTCCCCGAAGCAAAGAGCAATACCAGCGGCAGAACCAGTCCCAGTCCCACCTGCCCCAGCCAGAAGATCAGGCTGTAGCCGCCGCCATTCCAGAGCAGGAAAGATTCCGATGGAACATGCGCCGCCGCATATAATTTGGTGACATGCAGGATGATAAGTAGCGCCAGCGTGGTGAGCAGAAACAGAATAAGCAGGCGACGGAAATGCCCCTTGTCCACGCTCTCCAGGCGCCCCAGTGCTGCAAGCAGCACCAGCTTGAACGCCAGCCCGAGTTGCAGCGACGAGGCGATCAGCAAAGGTGCGAGGATGGCCGAATCATAAAGTTCACGCGCAATCAGAAAGCCGAAGATCGAGCCGGTGCCCGTTGTGAGAATCAGGCGCCAGACAAAGGCGAGCGTCCCCAACCGCTTCGTCCAGATCGGATTCTTGCTGATGTTGCGATCCATCATCACAAAGAGATAGGCACCAACGATCGCAAAAAAGCCTGAGTAAAGATAGATGTTCCACGCAAAAACCGACTTCAGATTGCGATGAAACAGGGTAATGAACAGCCTATCAGGCCGTCCGAGATCAAGCACCAGCACCGCCAGACCGCCGGACAGCAGCGCCAGCGCGGAAAGCCCGGATAACCGCGCCAGCGGCTTGAAGTCATATTTCCCGAGAACCGACGAGAGCGACGCCAGGTTAAGCGCACCAGAAGCCGCCACAATGAGCATCACCGCGAATACATGCGGCAGCCCCCAGACAATCCGGTTTGACATTCCGGTGACAATGTGGCCGTAGCTTTCCATATAGAGCGCCGCGCCAACACCCGCGACCGCCAAGAAAACACTCACAACAGCGAGCGGCAAAAAGCCGGTTTGCCGATAATTCAGAGGTGCAAAACGAGGTTCAGCCATAGCCGCGTCCTATATTACATCATGGTAACGTATGCCGGGATCGGTTTGCAGACCCGCACGCAGTTGCACAGTGGAAAGCTCGGCGATGCGCTTGGATATGGCGCTGGTTGGATCATTCAGATCACCAAACATCATTGCGCCGTCGCTCTTGCCTTTGCACGCCTCGACACAGGCCGGAATCTGCCCGGCATCAACCCGGCGCACACACATCGTGCAGGACTCAACTGTGCCTTTGCCGCGCGGTGCATCCGGGTTCTGGTCGCTATGATCTTCATGCACGAATGAACGCGCTTCATAAGGGCACGCCATCATGCAGTAGCGGCAGCCGATGCAGATATGCTTGTCAACCAGAACGATTCCGTCATCGCGCTTGAATGAGGCCCCGGTCGGACACACATCCACGCAGGGTGGATTACTGCAATGTTGACACATGACCGGCACATCGCGCTTGCGGCCAGTAGCCGGATCGGCAAGGCTCACCTTACGTATCCATTGCGCGGTTGCATCTGGCCGCGCCGAGGGCGTCAAGCCATTTTCCGTGTTGCAGGCGGTCACACAGGCATTGCAGCCTTCAACGCAGCGTGAGGCATCGATCAGCATCCCCCAGCGCGGGCCGGCCTTGGCCTTCTCAGCGGTACCATAAGCATAAAGCGTTACACCCGGCGCAAGCGTGCTGACCCCGAATGCAGACACGGCCTTGAGCCAATCGCGGCGTGTTGCTGAATGCGGCGCGGCACCCATTATCGTCTTCCCCTTTTCGGCACATTCGCCCAATCGATCATATGCGCAGGCGTGGTCGGCTTCGAGGA
>JAGWQR010000342.1 GCA_028869975.1 Alphaproteobacteria bacterium
AAAATCGCATTTATCGGCCTCGGCAATATGGGGGGTGGGATGGCCGCCAATCTGGTCAAGGCGGGGCATGAGGTTCATGCGTTCGATCTGGCCGCCGCCGCACTTGACCATGCGCAAGAAAATGGCTGTGCCCCGTTCATCAGCATAAGGGAAGCGGTGGCAGATGTCGATGCGGTCGTCACCATGCTGCCCAACGGCAAGATCGTGAGTGATGTCTATACGCAGGACGTGATCGGCCATGCGCCAACATCCGCACTGCTGCTCGATTGCTCAACGATTGATGTCGCGACTGCACGCACAACCATCGACGCAGCCGACAAGGCGGGTTACGCTATGGTTGATGCGCCGGTCTCGGGCGGAATTGCGGCAGCAAATGCAGGGAGCCTGACGTTTATGGTCGGCGGCACGGATGACGCATTCATACGCGCCGAACCGATTTTGGCGCATATGGGCAAGGCGGTGATCCATGCTGGGCGCGCGGGTGCGGGGCAGGCTGCCAAAATCTGCAACAATATGCTGCTCGGCGCCTCGATGATTGCGACCTGCGAGAGCTTCGCGCTCGCGCAAAAACTCGGCCTCGATCCGCAGACCTTCTTCGACATCGCCTCAAAGGCCTCGGGCCAGTGCTGGTCGATGACGAACTATTGCCCGTTGCCGGGTGTCGGCCCGACCAGCCCCGCCGACAATGAATACCAGGGTGGGTTCGCCACCGCACTGATGCTCAAGGATTTGAAGCTGGCGATGGAAGCCGCGCAATCGGTGCGCGCCACCACGCCAATGGGTGCGCGCGCCGCCGAGCTTTATCAGGCGTTTGCCGATGGAGGCTCAGGCGGGCTCGATTTCTCGGCGATTATACGCACTTTATAAGCGCGAGACTGGCACGGGGATACACTGCAAAGCATTTTCAAAAAAAATTTGCTGCATCTGATTTTGAATCCCGCGCGTCTACCAATTCCACCACGCCCGCGTTGCGACACGCCTATAGCGTCACCGTCAAAACGCGCAATGGCAAATGCAAAGTATGTTGCTTATTTCGTTGACTTACCTGCCTTCTTCCGTGCGGAAGCCGGTGCGGGGCGCGCTTTGCGAACATTGACGGCCGAAGCGTCAATGTTGTTCTTCAAATGGCGACCGTAATATTTCTCGATCATTTCAACACTCGTGCGACAGTTCTTAGCAACCTGATAAATATCAGCGCCTTCGAGCAAGCGTAGGCAGATATATGTGTGCCGCAGACTGTAACACGTCCGCATATGACCATCGCGGTCGAATTTCAGGTTCAGCTCGTCCAGGACAGTGTTCATCAATTCGCGCGGCGACTTTCCGAAAATCCGGTCGGTTGGTTTCAGATTTTTCCGCTTGCGAACCCGTTCAAAGGGCAGGATCGCGCCGGGCATCGACTTGCAGAAGCCGACACCGCGCTTGCCGCGCACCTCGATCTCCAGGATGCGCTCGCCGGTCGACTCATCCTTCACAATCTTGACGTCCCGCAGCTCCAGTCGTGCGGATTCATCGGGGCGAAGCCCCGTGTTCCCCATGAACAGGACGTAATCGTGGAAAGTCTCGCAGACTTCGCGCCAGCGCGGCTTGGGCGGGTTC
This sequence comes from Alphaproteobacteria bacterium, assembly GCA_028869975.1. Classification (GTDB taxonomy): domain Bacteria; phylum Pseudomonadota; class Alphaproteobacteria; order Sphingomonadales; family Sphingomonadaceae; genus JAGWQR01. The sequence goes on from JAGWQR010000342.1 coordinate 1,600, forward strand.
TTCGCCCGCTCGCGCGTTGCCTCGTAGAGCATCTTATACTCCTCGGGTGAGAACCACGCGCGATGCTCCAGCTTGCCGGATGTCTTATAGGGCGCAGACATGTCGGGCAGCGCCGCAATCCAGCCCTTGCGATTGGCGGTCTTCAACACCTGACGGAGCGTGACGATCTCGCCATGCAAGGTCGCTCGGGCCGGTTTCTTCGGCATTCCTGTTTTCGGATCGACCCGCGATGTCTGACGGTGCGCCCGATATTCCTGTACCTTGCCAGCGGTGATGTCCTCAAGAGCCGTATCACCAAAAAACGGTATAAGGTGAACGCGTATGTGATCGGACTTCGATTTCACATACCCCGCATTGCGCTCACCCAGCGTGATAACCTCGAACTCGCTGGTAAACGCCTTCGCGGCATCCTCGAAGCTAGGGCCGGTCGGTGTTCGCCGACGACGGCCATCCGTCGAAGCGCCGGGATCGGCGATCAGAGGCTGGACGGGAACGTCCAGCAGGGAAACGCCACCGCGTCGGCGCTGGCGATCCTCGACGCAGCGTTCCATATACCAGTCGCGCGCGAAATCCTTGGCAGCGGCGAGGCTCTCCTCCTTGGTGGTCTGCCGATAATTTCGGCTGCCAAGATAGGTCGAACATTGCCAGAAGCGGCTGTTCTCACGCCGATAGACGTGCAGCGCCCCGTCCATCAACAGGTGGCTTTCTATCGGCATTGCGAGAACTCCAAAATGTGTAAGTCTTTTTGGAAGTCTCGTCCTTGCTCAAACTGTTGGTTTTGCGTGGTTTTTGGCTTAGTTTTTTAGGCCAAACGCGATTTTGAGTCTCATTCTGCAATTTGAAGGATCAGCTTGCCTTCATTTTTGCCGCTAAACAGCATCATGAAAGCGTCATAGGCATTTTCGATACCCGGTTCGATATGCTCGTCGATGCGCAATTTGCCTGTGCCGAACCATTGCGCCATCTGGACGCCCCCCTCGGCAAAGCGATCCACATAATCGGCGATAAGGAAGCCCCGCAACGTCGCCCGCTTGACCAGTATGTTCCAGATGTTGCGCGCGCCGTGCTTTTCCGGACTGTTATATTCCGCAATCAGACCGCACAGGACAATGCGCGCATGCATGGCAAGGTTGAGTAATTCTGCATCAAACACATCACCACCAACATTTTCGAAAATAACGTTGACACCCTCGGGGGCTGCCCTGTGGATTTCCCTCGCCAGCGCATCGACCGACTTGCCCTTGTAATCGATGGCCGCATCGAAACCATAGTCAGCAATCAAGCGCCGGCATTTTTCTTCACCCCCGGCGATACCAATAACCCGACAGCCCTTGATTTTTGCAATCTGACCCACGACCGAGCCAACTGCTCCGGCCGCGCCCGAGACCAGAACAGTATCGCCCTCCATCGGTTGCCCCGCATCGAGAAGGCCGAAATAGCCGGTCAAGCCCACCGCGCCCATACCAGAGAGGAAGTTGGTCGGGCTTGGCACGAGCGACACATCAATCTTCTGCGTAAATCCGCCGGGGGCGACGAGGGAATACTCCTCGATCGCGTTGAGACCCAGCACCCAGTCCCCTATCTTGAAATCCGGGTTGGCGCTCGTATGAACGCGACCCACTGTGGTCGCGCGCACTGGATCACCCAGGGGAATCGGCGGCATGTAGCTCGGCACATCGTCCATCCAGCCGCGCTGGGCGGGATCGAGTGATGCATAATGATTACGCACAACGAAGCTGCCGGCGGCTGGCATTGGTATCGGTTCGGTTACAAGCGAGAAATCGTCTGAAACGGGCGTTCCATGCGGACGGTGCACGAGTATGAAACGGCGATTGTCAGTCATGATGCTCTCCTAACCTATATTCACAACCCGGATTATCTCCCGCACCTCATGATACCACGCACCTGTGACAAATGGGAGTTTGTAAGGCAGGCCGGATATGGTGATTAACGCACACAGGATTTTTTCGCCCACGTTTGGCGTTTGACCGGGAGAGGATTGATTTATGCAAAGCCGTCATTTGAAATTGCTGGTCGCCGCCGCATTGGTGTCAACTAGCCTTATAGGTCTGAGCGCCCCCGCCTTTGCACAGGATGCTGCGGCCCAAGCGCAACCGAGCAAGCCCGCCACCGATACCGCATCAGCCAATTCCGATGCCAACGCAATTATTGTGACAGCGCGGCGGCGCAAGGAATCCCTGCAAACCACGCCTGTTGCAATCACAGCCATTACCGCGTCGTCTCTTGATAGCAGGGCATCGACGAATATCGGTGATTTGCAGGGGGCGGCGCCAGGCCTGCTCATCACCCAGCAGAATTCGGGGGCGCAGGCGGCCAATCTTTCCATTCGCGGCCTTACTTACGCTGACATCGAAAAATCTCAGACACCAACAGTCGGTGTGGTCGTTGATGGCGTCATGATCGGTACCAATACCGGCCAGTTGCAGGATGTGTTCGACATCGCCCAGATTGAAGTGCTGCGAGGGCCGCAGGGCACGCTCTTCGGTGCCAATACAATCGGCGGTGTCATCAGTATCGAACGCACCAAACCTACCATGCAAACGGGCGCGAAGCTGGAATTCAGCTATGGCCAATGGAATACCTGGTCCGGCAAGGGTATCGTCAATCTAGGCAACGGTAGCAGTTGGGGCCTCAAGCTGTGGTATTATCATAACCAGACCGACGGTTATTACATCAATACCAATACCAACACCCGCACCGGAGGCAGTCAGGATGACAGCTACGGCGGTTCCTTGTTGTTCAAGCCACTCGGTTCCAATTTCGATGCGCAGTTCACGCTCGAAAATCTGGATCAGTCTTTTGTTCCGGTCAATGTCAGCCTGACTCAAAAAGGAGAGGCCTTCTACGGCGTCGCGACTCCTCCTGCCAATCTCTATCAGGTCTCCGATCTGCCAACATACGCCACCTATCATGCCCCCGCAGCGACGTTACGCATGAATTATGATGCAGGCGCGGTCAAACTGACCTCGATTACCGGATGGCGGCACAGCACAGAGTGGCAAACGCAGGATTTCGCCACGGCTGGCCTTTATTATGTTTTGCGCCAACAGAATTACACACAATGGAGCCAGGAATTGCGTGCTTCCGGCAAAATTAGTCCTACATTCGACTATGTCGTTGGCGGTTTCTACTTCAATTCGCACTATAATTTTGTGCAGTATACAACGATTGGGGGCGGCGATGCCCTACTCACGTCAACCAATCCTGCGGCAACTGCACCAGGCTATCAGATCGAATATGCGGCAACGCATTCCTATGCCGGATTTGGTGACTTCAACTGGGCCTTCGCCGACAAGTTCCGCCTCAGTTTCGGTGGCCGCTGGACACATGACGAGAAAATTCTCGACAATGGTTTCCAGGGCGCACCCTTCCCGAACGGAGACGCTAATTTCTCGAAGTTCACGCCTAAGATCGGGATCGACTATCGCCCCGATAGCAACACGATGTTCTATGCAAGTTTCACACGCGGCTATCGTTCAGGCGGGTTCAGTCCGCGCGCCGGTGACGCGGTGCGGGCCACCACGCCGTTTCAGCCCGAGACACTCGACAGTTACGAAATTGGCACCAAGCTTGATCTGGCTCGCCACATGCTACAACTCAATCTTGCAGCCTTCTATTCCGATTACAAGAACATGCAGCAGAATCTGACCATTCCTTGCGGCTGCGCAACCGGCAACCAGACGATCACCGGCAACGTGCCCGGAGGCGCGCTGATCAAGGGGATCGAGGCGGATGCGACCTGGCGTCCGATTGAAGGACTCAAATTTACAGCGACAGCCGCTTACACCGATTCGCATTTCCGGAATTATGTTGTGTCTACCGGGGTCACAACGACAGGCGCGCTTACATACAGCGATTATTCCGCTAATAACCTGATTTATGCACCCAAATTTTCCGGGTCGATCAATGGCGAGTACACATTGCCGACATCCTTCGGCAAAATGGTGTTCACAACTGGCCTGCGCCACATCAGCCCGTATGACGAACAGATTTCAAACGGGCCGACATCCGCCGCGAGCACCGCAGCCGATACAATTTATCTCGGCAACGATCCGCGCGTACGCACCCTGACGCAGAATCTCGTGGATGCCAGCATAACCGCTAATTTCAAGCTCAGCGGGGCCGATGCCTATTTCCGCATCTATGGCCGCAATCTGGCCGATATTCAGACAACGACAGCGGCGTTCACTGTGGCCGGGCTATGGTCCTTCGCTTCGGCGATCGAGCCGCGCACCTATGGCGCTACACTGGGCGTAAAGTTCTAAAACGGGAGAAAAGAGATGGGTCGTCTGTCAGGTAAAATCAGTCTTGTGACGGGCGGTGCATCGACGCCGGGGCTGGGGGCAGCCACCGCTGAGCGCTTTGCTGAAGAGGGCGCATACGTCTATGTCACCGACTTGGATTTGGCGGGCGCACAAGCCACTGCGAAGCGCATAACCGATGCGGGCGGACAAGCGAGCGCGCTTTGTCATGATGTCACGAGCACTGCCGACTGGGAGTCGGTGTTTGCAACGATCGAAAAGGGGCATGGACGGCTCGATGTGCTCGTAAACAACGCCG
>JAGWQR010000343.1 GCA_028869975.1 Alphaproteobacteria bacterium
ACGACTGTCCCTTCAAGGTCAAATGCATGGGCCGTGGCGGGATGGAGTACACCAAAACTGGCAAGAATCGTCTTGGGCCCAAGGCGCAGGGTAGCTGATTGGCCCGGATGAAAATGCCCTCCGGCTTCACCGGCCACCAGCAGCTTTTCTATCGGTACACCTGCTCTTTCAAGCAGAGTCAGCGCTTCTGTTTTGGCATCAAAGGCGTCAAAGGGCTGGGCTTTACCTGATTGCCAGACCTTGGGCGCTTTTTCACCTGAGAGCACCAATCCAAGCGTAAGATGCTCGCCATCATCAAGGTAGCGACGTCCGATCTCGAACAGGCGTGACGACGCCACCCCGCGATGCTGATTGCGCTGCGCAGCAGCGAGCAAGCCTGGAATCAGCGAAGGGCGCATCAGCTTCAAATCTTCGGAAATCGGATTGGTGAGGCAATGCACAGACATGAACCCCGTGGCCTGGCGTTCCGAAATAAAGCTCCATGTGATTGCCTCGTTCAATCCGTGCGCGGCAGCTGCGCGGCGCACTTTGCGTTCCAGCCGCTGCATTGGAGTAGCAGTGGGCCTAGCGACACCATCCACACGGGGGAGTGGGGTGGAGGCAATGGCGTCAAGCCCGACCAGCCGCACAACTTCTTCGACAATATCGGCCTGCCCTTCAACATCGGGTCGCCAGGTCGGGGGGGTTACTGTCCAATTGTGGCTTACCGAGAAGCCCAGAGCTTCCAGTGCGTGCCTCTGCGCGGTGCCAGGCAGATCGACACCACCAAGCGTTGTGCATTTCCCTGGATCATAGGAGATGATCGGCATTGCAAGAGGAGGCGTGCCTGCGCGCACCACTTCCGACGCCTCACCACCACAAATCGCCACGATCAGCGCCGTGAGAATCTCCAGCCCCTCATCGAGGAAAGCCGGATCAACCCCGCGCTCGAAGCGCTGGCGGGCATCGGAGGTCAGGTTGAGCGCTTGGCCGGTGCGCGCAATCCTTTCACGGTCGAAATAGGCAATTTCGAGCAGAACCTCGGTTGTTTCTTCCGTGCAGCCAGAATGCTCGCCGCCCTTGATCCCTGCAATGTCATGAACCATCACGTCATCGGCGATCACGGTCATTTCATCGGTGAGTGTATATTCGACACCTTTCAACGCGACGACCTTCTCCCCTTTCGTGGCGTGGCGCGCCACGACGGCACCGGAGAGTTTTGCGCGGTCATATGCATGGCTGGGACGGCCCAGATCGAACATCAGATAGTTTGAAATATCGACCAGCGCCGAAATGCTGCGCTGACCGATCGCTTCCAGCCGCTGCTTCATCCAGGCGGGGGTTGACACGCGGTTATCGACACCGCGCAATGCACGCCCAAAGAAGGCAGGGCAGCCTTGGCGGTCATCGGTGCGGATTTCGGTGGGGCAGGGGAAGGTGGCGGCCACCGGCTTCAACCCAAGCGGCTTGAGCCTGCCCAGCCCGGCCGCCGCCAGATCGCGTGCAATCCCGCGCACCCCCATACAATCTGGCCTGTTGGGGAGCACATTGATATCAATAACAGGGTCATCCAAACCGGCATAGCGGACAAACGCGGTACCGACCGGTGCGTCGTCGGGCAGTTCTATGATCCCGGCATGATCGTCACCCAATTCCAGTTCGCGCGCAGAACACATCATTCCGTTTGAGTCCACGCCACGGATCGCGGCGACGCGCAATTCCATGCCATTAGCCGGCACGACCGCCCCGGCTTGTCCGAACACACCGACCAGCCCGGCGCGGGCATTGGGCGCGCCGCACACGACCTGAAGTGGAACGCCGTCTCCAGCATCGACGCTCAAGATCTGAAGTTTGTCCGCCTGCGGATGCGGCGCGGCGCTGAGCACGCGCGCGATGCTGAACCCGGCAAAGCGCACGGCCGGATCCTCAACATCTTCCACTTCGAGCCCAATCCGGGTGAGCGTGTCGAGAATCGTGGTCAGATCAGCTTCGGTATCGAGATGATCCTTGAGCCATGAAAGCGTTAATTTCATGCGCCGACCCCCCCTGAGAGTGTGGGCACATCGAGCGCGCCAAAGCCGTAATGCTTGAGCCAGCGCATATCGCCATCGAAAAAGGCGCGCAGGTCATCCATACCGTATTTGAGCATGGCAAGCCGATCGACCCCGGTGCCGAAGGCAAAACCCTGCCATTCTTCCGGATCAAGCCCGCAATTCTTGAGTACATTCGGGTGCACCATACCCGAGCCAAGCACTTCCATCCAGCCAAACCCGTCATCGCCGGGTTTGCCACCTATGACCCGATGGCCGCCAATGCGCCTATATCCTATATCTACTTCTGCGCTCGGTTCGGTAAAAGGGAAGTAGCTCGGGCGCAATCTTATGGTGATGTCGTCACGCTCGAAAAAGGCCTTCAGGAAGGTCTCCAGTGTCCATTTGAGATGGCCGAAATGAATGTCCTTATCAATCACCAGCCCCTCGATCTGGTGGAACATCGGTGTATGCGTGGCATCGCTGTCCGATCGGTACACGCGTCCCGGCGCAATAATCCGTATCGGCGGCTTCTGGGTTGTCATTGTGCGAATCTGCACCGGTGATGTGTGGGTACGCAGAACCTGTCCGCCTTCAAAATAGAAGGTATCGTGCATTGCGCGGCTCGGATGTGCGGGCGGGATGTTGAGCGCAGTAAAATTGTGCCAGTCATCTTCGATTTCCGGCCCTTCGGCGACGGCAAAGCCCATATCGGCGAAGATTTCAGCCAGCTCGTCCATGACCTGACTGACAGGATGCACGGTGCCTTGCGAGATGTCATGCGTCGGCAGCGACATATCGAGCTGCTCGGTGGCAAGCCGCACGTCCAGGGCATGGGCCTCCAGCGCGGCTTTGCGGGTTGCAATTGCGGAAGCCACATCCTCGCGCAGCCCGTTGATAAGCGGACCTTCAACACGGCGTTGTTCAGGCGACATGCTGCCGAGGGTCTTGAGCAGCGAGGACACACTCCCCGCCTTGCCAAGTGCGGCAACGCGGATTGTCTCGACCTGTTCCAAAGTGCCGGCAGACGCTACATCGGCAAGAATCTTTTTGCCTAATTCGTGTATATTGTTCATGTTTCAGGCCCTAGCGAGCGGTGGCGCGGGCTTCAAGTGTCCGTGTTGCTGCGCATCAGGATACTCGTATAGCGCGCGAGCAGGAAGAGTATGGTCGGTATGATGATTGTGTGGAGATAATCGAGCATATAGCCCCAGGCAAAGGCGCGATTAATCTCTCCTGCACCATGAAGCGTGTCATGGATTTCATTGTAAAGTTCAGCAAAATAAACAAAATAGAGTGGCATGGGATGTGAGATACGCTTGCGCAGCAGCACGCAAATACCGAACTGGATCAACAGCCCGAGATAGATATGCAACACCGGATGTGGCAAACTGGTCTCATGTAAAAGCCACATTTTCAAAGGATAATAGCGAAAATGTGTCCAGAAATTTAACGTAAACATGCAATTTGCCTGACAGAATTTTGGGCGCGCTGATTGGCATAGTCGCTGATACGTGAAAAGTCATATTATATAAAAGTGCGCAGCGCGCCCTTGCGTGCCGGCCAAAAACAGTTATCGCAGCGTGTATATTTCAAAAATATGGAATAAGGGGCGATGGGTTTTATTGGTCGGATTTTGATTTGGCTTTCTGCCTTATTAATACCGGGCTTTGCCCTGGCAGCAAGTTGCACATATGCCACGAACGGGGGCTCTACCGGCCTGCCAACAAGCTGGCCCACTTATTGCTGGCTAGACTTTTCAACATATAACAGCGCAAGCGTGACATCTGCAGGCGGGCAGAATTTTTCCTACAGTCTGTCGGACGGCTCAACCTTAAGCTTCACGCTCAAAGCAAACACGGCGGCACCGGGCATCACACCGGTCGCCGCTCCATCCTGGACGGGTGCTGCGTTCGGGCAGGCGGCATTCGGAGGCGTAGGTGGCCTGCCCGTTCTCTATACGTCCACTGGTGGTTCAGTCACGCTGACTTTTTCAAACATCAAAGTCACCAGTCCGTCGGGCGGCAGCGTTTCAACCTACCAGTTCATCATTGGCGATGGCGAGACAACGAATTCAGGCGAGTCACTGACCTATACCACCAATGGTGGCAGCTGGACATTACAGGATACCATGCCGGGCTTGACGGCGGGGGCTTTTCCAGCAGTTGCCGGTGTCGGGAGTACAACAGTTTCCAATACCGGCAACGATACCAATTATGACGGCGGTTATATTTATGGCTCGAACACGCCGACCAACGTTTCTGCGGCGATTGTGGCAGGTGGTTTGCAGGGCATCGTCGTTGGTGTGCGCTTCGCTTCGGTGACGGTCAACAAGAGGATCGTTGGTGCTCGGGCGAATAGTGCCGACCAGTTTATTTATGGGGTTACAGTGATCTCGAACAGCAATACGGTCAGCCAAACATCGAGCGGTACCGGCAACGGCCCCTTCACGCCGATAGCCATGGCGGTCGCTGCCGGCATATCAGTGAAGGTCACCGACGCCATGGCCGCAGGCAGCATTACGCCACTCAGTGGCTATGCGCCATCACTCACCTGCACGAACAGCAATAGCGGCTCCTCAACAGCGCTCCCCACCAATCAGGCGGTTACGAGCTACACATTCGGCACGCTTGCCTTCGGGGATAATATCAGTTGCACCTATACCAACACGACCTACCCGCTACTGACGCTGACAAAGTCGCTTGGCGGCACGGCGCGGCGCTTTTCCACCGACGAATTCACCATGAACCTTAGCAATGGTAGCACGGTGCTCGGTACCACAACGACGACCGGCACCGGCAGCACGGTTGCCAACGGTTCGACGCCGCAGGTGCAGGGGGCGGCGGGCACCACCTATACGCTCAACGAGGCCGCCTCCGGCACCACTGACCTCACCCAATATGCACAGACACTGGCCTGCACCAACGCTTACGCCGGTTCCACCACGACATTGCCCACCACGGTTCCCGGCACGGTGAAGCCCGCCATGGGGGATGTGATAAGCTGCACACTCACCAACAAGGCAGCGGCGGCCAACGCAAAGCTGACGATTGTGAAGTCGGTCAGTGTCTATTCTGATCCGATCAATGGCACCACCAACCCGAAATGGATACCCGGTGCGCTGGTGCGCTATACGCTGACCGTCACGAATACCGGTACGCTGTCGGTTGATACCAACAAGATCACGATCGCGGACGCTGTACCCGGCACTCTGACCTATGACACGACATATACACCCGTCTTTACACAAGGCACGCCCTCAAGTGGGCTGACCGGGGCCGCCGCCGCCTATTCCGCGCCCAACCTGACCATCACTCCCTCGGGCACGATGGCGGGCGCAACCGCAGCGGGCGAGCCCAATTTTTCAGTGACCTTTCAAGCCAAGGTAAACTAAGCTTCAACGCCAACGGACATAACAAAAGGGCCGGAGCGTTTCCGCTCCAGCCCTGATGTTCGTTCGGCTGAGCCAGGCTGCAGGACTTAGAAGTCCATGCCGCCCATGCCACCCATGCCGCCCATGCCACCGGGCATACCACCCATAGCGGGGGCCTTGTCTTCCGGCGCATCGGCAATGCAGGCCTCGGTGGTGATAAGCAGACCGGCAACGCTGGCTGCATCCTGCAAGGCAGTGCGTACCACCTTGGTCGGATCGATCACGCCCGACTTGGCGAGATCCTCATACTTGTCGGTCGCGGCGTTGAAACCCTGCGTTTCCTTGTCCTCACGCAGCAAATTGCCGGCAACGACCGCACCATCATGGCCGGCATTGGCGGCAATTTGACGTAAGGGAGTTTCGATCGCCTTGCGGACGATGTCAACGCCACGGGTCTGGTCGTCATTGACACCCTTCAGGCCCTTCAATGCCTTCGTGGCATAGAGCAGGGCCGTGCCGCCACCGGGGACAATGCCTTCCTCCACGGCCGCGCGGGTGGCGTGCAGCGCATCATCAACCCGATCCTTGCGTTCCTTGACCTCAACTTCGGTCGCGCCGCCAACCTTGATGACCGCAACGCCACCGGCGAGCTTGGCCAGCCGCTCCTGGAGCTTTTCCTTGTCATAGTCAGAGGTGGTGACTTCAATCTGGGCCCGGATGGCTTCGCAGCGCGCCTTGATGTCACCCTTCGAACCGGCACCGTCCACAATCGTGGTGTTATCCTTGTCGATGGTGATGCGCTTGGCCTTGCCGAGCATGTCGAGCGTGACATTTTCGAGCTTGATACCGAGGTCTTCCGAGATCATCTCACCCTTGGTCAGGATTGCGATGTCCTCAAGCATCGCCTTGCGCCGATCACCAAAGCCCGGTGCCTTTACCGCCGCAATCTTCAGGCCGCCGCGCAGCTTGTTGACCACGAGCGTGGCAAGCGCCTCACCCTCAATATCCTCGGCGATGATGAGCAGCGGCTTGCCCGACTGCACCACCGCTTCGAGAATCGGGAGCATCGACTGGAGGTTGGAGAGCTTCTTCTCATGGATGAGGACGAATGCATCCTGCAACTCGACCTGCATCTTTTCGGCATTCGTGATGAAGTAAGGCGAGAGATAACCACGATCAAACTGCATCCCTTCCACGACATCAAGTTCGAATTCGAGGCCCTTGGCCTCTTCAACCGTGATAACGCCTTCCTTGCCGACCTTTTCCATCGCTTCGGCAATTTTCTCACCGACCTCGGTGTCGCCATTGGCCGAAATAATGCCAACCTGTGCAATTTCCTTCGAGCCTTTGACCGGCTTCGAGCGCGCGGCGATATCCGCCACCACCTTGCCGACCGCAAGATCGATGCCGCGCTTCAGATCCATCGGGTTCATGCCGGCTGCAACCGACTTCATCCCCTCACGGACAATCGCCTGCGCCAGCACGGTTGCGGTCGTTGTGCCGTCACCCGCAGAATCATTGGCTTTGGAGGCAACTTCGCGCAACATTTGCGCGCCCATATTCTCGAACTTGTCTTTGAGTTCGATTTCCTTGGCGACTGTCACGCCATCTTTGGTGATGCGCGGTGCGCCAAATGATTTGTCGAGCACAACATTACGGCCTTTGGGGCCGAGCGTTACTTTTACGGCATCAGCGAGGATATCGACCCCGCGCAAGATGCGCTCGCGGGCGTCACGCCCAAATTTTACGTCTTTAGCAGCCATTGTTCAAATTCCTTATGCTGAATGATTTAGCCGATGATGCCGAGAATGTCGGATTCTTTCATGATAAGCAGATCCTTGCCATCTACCTTGACTTCGGTGCCCGACCATTTGCCGAACAGGATTTTGTCACCCGCCTTCACATCGAGCGGCGTGATCTTGCCATCTTCGCTGCGCGCGCCGGTGCCGACGGCAACGACCTTGCCTTCTTGCGGCTTTTCCTTGGCGGTATCGGGGATGATGATGCCGCCTGCGGTCTTTTCGTCCGCCTCGATGCGCTCAACGAGCACGCGGTCATGCAATGGTTTGAACTTCATATCAGCCTCGCAAATATTCAATCCCGGAGGGATTACAGGTTGGATTAGCACTCAAGTCCTATGAGTGCTAGCAGCACCGATATGGTAAGCCGTTCATGCCGCGTCAAGACGAAGGCTGCAATTTTTTGGTTCAAGGGGGCGTTTACAGGCTGGCGGGGACACGCTAGCGCCGGAAAGCGCTCCGAAAAAAGGTGAACAGGACTATAATGGCGTTTGGCTGGCAAATCTGGCGGATCATTGTCGCAATCAAGGACTTCATGGTGCTGGTGGCGCTGTTGTTGTTCTTCGCCCTGATTTACGCTGGGCTGTCCGCCAGCGGCAATGTCGGTGGCGTGCACCCGGGCGCGTTGCTGCTGAAACTCGATGGCCGGATTGTCGAGCAAACTACGGCCCCCGATCTCACGCAGAGCCTTGCAGGAGATGAGGACGGGCAGGATATCCAGTTGCGTGATCTGGTGCGTGCGCTCGATGCCGCCGCCAGTGACAGCCGGGTCAAGGCGGTCGTGCTCGATCTGTCGGGTTTCCAGGGGGGTGGGCAGGTTGCACTGGAGCGGGTGGGTGCCGCGCTGGATGGCGTGCGCAATGCCAAAAAGCCCGTGTTCGCCTATTCCGGTGGCTATGATGACGCCGCCTATCTGCTCGCCGCCCATGCCAGCGAAATCTGGCTTGATCCGATGGGGTTTGCGGTGTTTGCCGGGCCGGGCGGCCAGCATCTGTATTATAAGGGCCTGATCGACAAGCTTGGCGCCAATGTGCATGTTTACCGGGTCGGCAAATATAAGTCTTTTGTCGAACCCTATACCCGCACCAATGCCTCGCCCGAAGCCAAGGAAGCCAATCGCGTGCTGCTCACCGCGCTTTATAATGACTGGGTGGACAATGTGTACGTGGCGCATCCAAACCAGCGACTGAAAGAATATCTCACGCACCCGCAAGCGCCCGATGGCGATCTGGCCGGATATGCGCGCAAAATGGGCGTCGTTGACCGGCTGGGCGATCCCTATGCCTTTGGCGCGCGGGTCGCGTCGCTGGCGGGCAATGATGACGATGGCGTTGCCTCGCATTATGCGGCGATTCGCATGGCTGATCTGCTTGCCGCCAATCCGGCGGAACACCAGGGCGCGCCGATTGCGGTGGTGACGGTGGCGGGCGATATTATTGATGGCAAATCTGTGGGCGATTCTGCGGGCGGTGACACGATCGCACACCAGATCGAGCGGGTGGTTGCCGATAAAAGCGTCAGGGCGCTCGTGCTGCGGGTCGATTCACCGGGCGGGTCGGTGGCTGCCTCCGAAAAAATCCGCCTCGCTCTGATGCAGGCCAAGGCCCGTCATATGCCGATTATTGCCTCGATGGGCTCGGTCGCGGCGTCGGGTGGCTACTGGATTACGACGGCGGCGGATACAGTGCTCGCAGAACCGGCCACAATCACCGGATCAATCGGCGTATTCGGCATCATCCCGACTTTTGAGAAAAGCCTGGCCAAACTGGGAATCACGCATGACGGTTTGGCTGCGACAGCGCTCTCCGGGCAGCCGGACATTTTTTCGGGTACGACGAAGGATATGGATACGCTGGTGCAGACCGAAATCAACGCAATCTACAAACGCTTTGTAATGCTGGTCAGCCAGTCACGTCATCTGCCGGTCGCAACGGTCGAAGATAATGCACAAGGGCGTGTCTGGGCCGGAAGTGATGCGCTCAAGCTCAAGCTGGTCAATGGCATGGGTACACTCGATGATGCCATTGCCGAGGCCGCGCGGCGCGCGGGACTGAACCCTGAAGCTGTGCACCCAGTATATATCGAGGACTCACCCGGTGTGCTGCAAACCCTGTCGGCATGGTTCAACATTCCGCATACACATGCTAACACCGACCCTTTGACCAGGCTGGTCCGTATGCATACCGGGCAACTCGGACAGGCGCTGGCAGACGTGCAGAACCTGATTGCGGCGCCGGTAGTACAGGTGCGCTGTCTGGATTGTCCGCTCACCCCGACCCGTCCACATACGCCGGGACAAACCTGGCAAACACTTCTCAGAGCCATCATGTCATGATCCAGATGCGTCCTGCGACACCTGCCGATGCTGCGGCGATTCTATCTATATATGCGCCATATGTCGTGGCGAGCGCGGTTTCATTCGAGCTGGAGCCACCGACGCTGAAGGAAATGCGTGCCAGGATTTCAGGTGCCGCCGATCATTATCCCTGGATAGTCGCAGTTGATGGTGATAGTGGCGTAATTATGGGGTATGCGTATGCCACCCAGTTTCGTGCACGGCTGGCCTATCGCTATGCTGCAGAGACTTCAATATATATCGCGGGTAATTTTCAGGGGCAAGGCATTGGCCGCACACTTTATGCGGCGCTGCTCGGCACCATGCGTTCACAGCACTTCTCGCAGGCCATAGCTTCAATTACCCTGCCCAATGATTATTCGATCAAGCTGCATGAGGCAGTCGGTTTCCGCCGTACGGGCGTTTATCGTGAAGTAGGCTATAAAAATGAACGCTGGCTTGACGTCGGAATCTGGCAGCGGGATCTTGCGGAAAGGCTTATTCCGCCGCGCGATATTCTCGCGTTCAGCGCGGTGGGCATTGTACGCGCATGATGCAAAAGCCAGGACGCAAGCTCCTGCTGTCCATCCATGATGTGGGCCCGAAATTCGAGTATGAGGTCGAGCAGCTTGCTGCACTTTATGATGAACTGGTCGGACCGGACAGATTTGCGATGCTGGTGGTTCCCGATCATTGGGGCGAAGCACCGCTCAGCAGTGATCC
>JAGWQR010000344.1 GCA_028869975.1 Alphaproteobacteria bacterium
AGAACCGCCGCACCGATGTGCTTTCGGAAGCTGACACGCCCGCCGTCAAGCGCTGGGCACCCTACGGCCTGAAATAAGGAGCGCATCCCATGGCACGAATCAAACGCGGCGTGACCACCCACGCCAAGCACAAGCGCATTCTTGATCAGGCGAAGGGCTATCGCGGCCGCCGCAAGAACACCATCCGCGTGGCGCGCCAGGCAGTCGAGAAAGCCGGGCAATACGCCTATCGCGACCGCAAGGTGAAGAAGCGCACCTTCCGGGGGCTGTGGATCCAGCGTATCAACGCGGCTGTGCGCGCGGAAGGGCTGACCTATGCGCGCTTCATGGATGGCGTCCACAAAGCCGGGATCGAGCTTGATCGCAAGGTGCTCGCCGACATCGCGATGCACGAGGGCGTGGCGTTCAAGGCGATCATCGAACAGGCGAAAGCGGCGCTGACCGCCTGAGGCGATCTCCCAGGATATTCAGTCTCAAAGCCAAAGGTTACATAGTCGTGCCATGAGCTTTGGCGCGACTATGGTTACGGGTATTGGTCGGCAGCGCCCGCCCGCCTGCCGGGCTTTCCGATGTGGCGATATGCTCTGGTGCGGGCGGCCGGACTTGAACCGGCAAGGGCAAAAGCCCGACGGATTTTAAGTCCGTTGCGTCTACCGATTTCGCCACGCCCGCTTACCCGTGGGCGGCTGTATAGGGCCACAGATGAGCCTCGTCGATAGCTATTTGGATAAGTATTCACAGACGAATTCCATGCGGATCCGGAATTTTATAATGTTAAGTGACCGGATGCCGTTTTGCGGCAAACTAACCACAGTTCAGAATATTATCCATCCTGGCGGATCGAAGCTGCCTTGAGAATTTTTCCTGACTTGAAATGAACAAATTTTCGTTCGCCGACGGAGACCTGATCTCCGCTTTTCGGATTGCGCGCCATGCGGGCTGCTCTGCACTTTGGCGTGAATGATCCAAAACCCCTGATCTCTACACGCTGGCCCTGAACCAGGGCATTTCCAATTTCTTCGAAAAAAACATCAACTATATATTTTATATCGTCGTACTTTAATCCCTGACTTTCATCTGCAAGCCGGTTAATCAAATCTCCGCGCAGCACAAACACTCTCCATTGGAAGAATAGATGACCGGTTTGTAGGCGCTAAAATTGAATCGGGCAATGGCCGGACATGAAAACGTCCGGCCAGCTAAGTTCACGGCGCTATTTTTTGGTTTCGCGCGCTTTCAGAGCCTCACCGAGAATATCTCCCAGCGATGCGCCTGCGTCTGATGAGCCATATTGCGCCACAGCCTGCTTCTCTTCGGCAAGTTGCACCGCTTTGATCGAGAAATTGGGCTTTTTCGAGCGATCAAACCCGATCACCATCGCGTCGAACTTCTGCCCGACCTGAAAGCGGTCAGCACGCTGCTCATCGCGGTCACGACCCAGATCGGCGCGCTTGATGAAGCCGGTCACGCCGTCATCGCCGGCCTGAACCTCCAGCCCGGTATCGCGAACGTCGAGCACGGTAACCGTGACGATGCTGTTCTTGCCAACACCAGCTGATCCGGCGCTCGCCTTGGCGGGGCCACCGCGCTCAACCTGCTTGATGCCCAGTGAAATCCGCTCTTTCTCGGCGTCAACATCGAGGACCACGGCCTTGACTGTATCGCCCTTTTTATAGAGCGCGAGCGCCTCTTCGCCGCTGCTGCCCCAGGCGATGTCCGACATGTGCACCATGCCGTCAATGTCATTGTCGAGCCCGACAAACAGGCCGAACTCGGTTGCATTTTTGATTTCGCCTTCGATGATCGAGCCAACCGGATGCGCCGCAACAAAGGCCTGCCACGGATTATCCTGCGCCTGCTTGAGACCCAGGCTGATCCGGCGCTTCTCCTCATCGACTTCAAGCACAACGACATCGACTTCCTGACTGGTCGAGACGATCTTGCCAGGGTGCGCGTTTTTCTTCGTCCAGCTCATTTCTGAGACGTGGATCAGCCCCTCGACGCCGGCTTCCAGCTCAACAAAGGCACCATATTCTGTGATGTTGGTCACGCGGCCATGCAGGCGGGTGCCGACCGGATAGCTCGCCACGGCGGCATCCCATGGGTCATTTTCCAACTGCTTCATGCCCAGCGAGATGCGCTCGGTTTCGCGGTTGATTCGGACGATCTGCACCTTGACGGTATCGCCGATCGCGAGCGCCTCATTGGGGTGATTGATCCGCTTGTAGCTGATGTCGGTGACATGAAGCAGGCCATCGATGCCGCCCAGATCAACGAAGGCACCATAATCGGTGATATTCTTGACGCTGCCCTCGATGATCTGGCCTTCGCTCAGCGAGTGGATCAGGCTGGAGCGCGCCTCCTGGCGGCTTTCCTCAAGAATGGCGCGGCGTGAAACCACGACATTGCCGCGCTTGCGATCCATTTTCAGGATCATAAACGGCTGAACGATGTCCATCAGCGGCTGGACATCACGCACCGGGCGCAGATCAACCTGTGAGCCGGGGAGGAACGCAATTGCGCCACCAATGTCGACCGTGAAACCGCCCTTGACGCGACCGGTCATCACACCATCGATCCGTGCGGACTGGGCGAACTGGGCCTCAAGCGCGTCCCATGCCTCTTCACGGCGTGCACGCTCGCGGCTGAGCATCGCCTCGCCATTGATATTTTCGATCCGGTCAACATAGACTTCAACGCTGTCGCCGACATTGATGTCCGCTTTCTGGCCGGGGAGCGCGAATTCGCGCAACGGCACACGGCCTTCGGACTTCAGCCCGACATCAATGACGGCCAGATCATTTTCGATTGCCGTGATCGTGCCCTTGACCACACGGCCTTCAAAGCCCTGATCGGCACCGCCGAGTGATTTTTCAAGAAGCGCGGCAAAATCGTCGCGCGTTGGGTTTGGCGTAGTCGCCATCATCATTTTCCTTCAAATTGACATTTACCGGCCATCGGGTTGGTTCCCGAGGTCTTGGCAATGTTGCCCGCCACCGCCACCCCATGTGGCCGCAGCACCCACTTAGCGGTTGCGCTTGAGTTGTTCCTCAACCAACGCGATCGCTTTGCGGACGGCAGCGTCTATAGTCAAATTACTCGTATCAAGCAAGGCTGCATCCTTCGCCTGACGCAATGGTGCAGTGCTGCGCCCCGAATCACGGGTGTCACGCGCCAGAATATCCGCCAGAATTATGTCATAGGGCCGACTCTGGCCCTGGAGATGGCGGCGGCGCGCCCGGATATCGGCACTGGCCGTGACAAAGAGTTTGGCGTCGGCCTCCGGCGCAATTACCGTGCCGATGTCGCGGCCATCGAGCACGGCACCGCCGGGTTGGCTCGCGAAAGCGCGCTGGCGCTCCAGCAACGCCGCGCGCACCAACGGGTGGCGCGAGACGCGCGAGGCGAGGGTGCCTGCCGCCTCGCTGCGCAGTTCTGGATCGTCGAGCATAGTATCCGGGAAGGCGCAGGCGGCTGCGGCATCCGCCTCATTGTCCGGATCAGCGCCATTGCGCGCGACTCCTGAGCCCACCGCCCGGTAAAGCAGCCCGGTATCGAGATGTGGCAGGTGATAATGCGCGGCAAGTGCGCGCGCGATTGTGCCTTTGCCCGATGCTGCGGGGCCATCAACGGCGATAATCATTGCGCGCCGAGCTGGGTGAGCAACCCTTCAAATACCGGGAAGCTGGTCTGCACCGGGCGCATATCGTCGATGGTGACGCCTTTCTTGGACACCAGCCCGGCAACGGCGAAGCTCATTGCAATCCGGTGATCGAGATGCGTTTCGATGGTTGCGCCGCCAGGGAGCAGCTCACCGCCAGTGCCATAGATGATAAGGCCATCCTCAACCTCATCAATGTGCGCGCCGATGCTGCGTAGTCCTTGCGCCATCACGCTGATACGGTCGGATTCCTTGACGCGCAATTCCTCCAGTCCGCGTAATATGCTGCGCCCCTGTGCCAGCGCTGCGGCAACGAACAGGATCGGAAATTCATCGACCATGCTGGGCACAATCGCAGGATCGGTTTCAATGCCGGAGAGCGCAGAGGCACAAACGCGTAAATCCGCCACCGGTTCGCCACCAACGATGCGCGGGTTCAGTTCTTCGATCTGCCCGCCCATCGCTCGCAGCACCGCAATCAACCCCGTGCGCGTGGCATTCATCCCGACATTCTCAATCGTGATGCACGAACCCGGCACCAGCAGTGCTGCAACGATCAGGAAGGCGGCTGACGAGGGATCGCCCGGCACGATGATCTGCTGCGGCTGCAATTCCGCCTCACCATGCAGTGAGATGATGCGTGCGCCATCCGCACCCGTTTCCACCTCCAGCCGTGCGCCGAATCCGGCGAGCATCCGCTCGCTATGATCGCGCGTGGCTTGAGGCTCGATCACGCGGGTGATGCCGGGCGTGTTGAGCCCCGCGAGCAGCACGGCGGATTTTACTTGCGCCGAGGCAACCGGAAGCCGGTATTCGATCGGCACGGCGGGGCACGCCCCCTCGACCTTCAAGGGCAAGCGCCCGCCGGGGCTGCATGTGAATTTCGCGCCCATCAGCGAGAGTGGCGCGGTCACCCGCGCCATCGGCCGCTTGGAAAGCGAAGCGTCTCCCGTGAAAGTAGCTGTAATCGCATGGCTTGCCACCAGCCCCATCAGCAGGCGGGTTGAAGTGCCGGAATTGCCCATATCAAGCGCAGCTCCGGGCTGGATCAGACCACCCACGCCGACGCCGTGCACGCGCCACACGTCATCTTCACCACGCGTGATCTCCGCGCCCATAGCCCGCATGGCTGCGGCAGTCGCGAGCACATCCTCGCCCTCCAGAAGCCCCTCTATCTGGCTTTCCCCGACAGCGAGCGCCGAGAGCATCAGCGCACGGTGCGAGATTGACTTGTCGCCGGGAACGCGCACGGTGCCGCGCAGAGCCTGGGCGGCGTGAAAGGTTCGTTTTCTGGCCATAGTGAGCGGCTTTGACAGCGCGGCGAACTTCTGGCAAGTGCGCGCACCGAAACCGGGCGTGAATCGCGCCCATAGTATCAAGGTTAGAGAATCATTTTATGGCCAATGCAGAATGGGGCACCAAGCGTGCGTGCCCGAAATGTGGAACCCGCTTTTACGATCTCGGTAACGACGATCCCGTGACCTGCATCAGTTGCGGCAACACTTGGGTTCCAGAGCCAGTGCTCAAATCGAAGCAGCCCCTCCCGTACGAAGAAGCCAAGAGCAGTCAGAATGCGCCTGCTGCGGCCGACGCCGATCTGCATGAGGATATTGACATCGATGCCGATGAGGGTGAGCCCTCGCCCGATGATGAAGTCGATCTGGGGGGTGATGATGACCTTGGCGTTGATATGGGCGATGAGGGCGAGGAGCATTAACAGATAAGGAGAGCGACTATGGCAAACATGAACTGGGAAATGATTGCGCTCGCGCTGGGCGGGGTTTTGGTTGGTGTTATCCTTGTTTTGTTGCTTACCCGGCGCTCCAGCGGCAACACGGGGAGCGGGAATGCGGCACGACACACCATGGGGGGGATGGGTGGTGCCGCTGGCGGGGCTGCTGCCAGCAACCTCTGGGGTGGATCGTCGGGCGGCTCCTCTTCTAGTTATGATGATGGCTCATCTGGCAATTCCGATGACGGTGATGACAGCAATGACGGTGATGACGGAAATTACGACGATAACGGTGATTCGGGCTATGATGATGACGGTGGAGACGGCAACTGATCGTTGAATGATCGAATTTTGGCTTGATTTTGAAGCAGTGAGCAGGCAAGGGCACCTCTCTCGCACCAATTTGGACATGGGGCCTTAGCTCAGCTGGGAGAGCGCTACACTGGCAGTGTAGAGGTCAGCGGTTCGATCCCGCTAGGCTCCACCAAATTTTTTTCGGGTAAGTGATATAAAAATTATTTTGCCTGGATGCTTTTTTTGCTTGTCCCACATTTGAGACAGCGCTGAACTCAGGTAGCAGGTTGAAACTTGTGGGCGATGCCTCCCTTGCCATAGTCCTTCCATAAATTATGCAAGCTCTGAAGGTTTGACTTGAAGCTCATCCCTCAGAGACTCTGCCCAAATTGAATCTTTCTATTAGCACATATTGCGCATTGTTCCGTTCCGCGCCCAAAGTCGGAGCGGCCGCAATCGAGCAGGCCACAGCAATTCGGACAGCTAGGATAAGTGGATTATGTTATGATTGGGCGTATGCCCAACGACAGGGGGCTTGCGTATGAGTCGATCGGGACGGAAGCATAGTCAAGGTTCAAAAATGGTGGGCGTGGCAAGGATTGAACTTGCGACCCCTGCGATGTCAACACAGTGCTCTACCACTGAGCTACACGCCCACATTTTTGTCCGGACTGGCCGGAGGTCGCCCGATACGCTGACACGTCAGCTAAATCAAGCGACACATACGAAATTCCGGGGGCTTGCGCAGTCAGATATGTTTTGACCAGCTACCGGTTCCGAATGCACGCTCAACTTCAAGGACAAGGTCGCGCAGATGAAAGGGCTTGGAAAGGATCTTGGCATTAGGCATTGATTGTCCGGCGCGAAGCGAAACCGCTGAAAAGCCGGTGATGAACATCACCTTGATTTCCGGACACAACATGGAAGCCTTTTGCGACAGCTCAATGCCGTCCATTTCCGGCATGACAATATCGGTCAGCAACAGGTCGAAATGCTCACCCGCCTGCAACAGGGCATAGGCTTCGGTTCCGCGATCAACGGCGGTCACAGCATAGCCAGAACGTTCCAGCGCGCGCGCCAGATACTGGCGCATCGCCGCTTCGTCTTCCGCCAGCAATATCCTTATCATGACCCTTAATGCCTCTCGCGCTTTCAATGTGCCGCATAACTACTTGAAAACGTTTAACAAAACTTGATTTTATGCCCCACAAAATTATGCGTTAACGCCATGATTTGCGACCAGCCGTTTTTTGTCCACAATGGAGAATCGCCGGTCTATCCGGTGATTATCTCCGTGCCGCACGCGGGCAGGCACTACCCGCAAACTATTCAGCAGGCTTTACGGGTGCCGCTTTATGCCGTGCGCGCCTTGGAGGATCGGTATGCTGATGCGCTGGCGCAACTTTGTATTGCCGCAGGCTTTCCGACAATTATCGCGCAGGTGCCCCGGCTGATGATTGATCTGAACCGCGCGCCCGACGATCATGAATATACCCATGCCAGCCATGTTACGGTTCAGTCGCACGCCAGGCCACTCAACCTGCGCGCCATGCAGGGTCTTGGCGTCGTGCCGACCCGGCTGGGGCATGTGGGTGCGCTCTGGCGCGATCGGCCTACATTGGCCGTAATCCAGGGCCTGGTGAAGGGCTACCATACGCCTTATCATGAGATGCTGCATACGCTGCTCTGGCGCACACGGCGCAAATTCGGGTGCGCCATCCTACTCGATCTGCACTCGATGCCAAGCCTTGGCCATGGGCCGCAACTGGTGTTCGGTGATCGGCAAGGCGAAAGTGCCGGCGCCCTGATTAGGCGCCGTGCGCTAGAGGCTGTATCCGGTTCCGGTTTCCGAGTCGGCCTTAATACGCCCTATGCCGGTGGCTATACGTTGGCGCGGCACGGGCAACCGGCGTACAATATTCATGCCGTGCAGATTGAAGTTGACCGCGCGCTTTATCTCGATGCGCAGGGGGCGAAGCCATCATCGGCGCTACCGGGCTTACAGGAGCTGATTCACGGCGTTGCATGCGCTTTGTCCGATTGTGCGGCGCGGTTTGAGTGGCTGTCAGCAGCCGAATAGGCGCGCCATAATCATCAATAAAAAACCACCCCGTGCAAACGCACGGAGTGGCCAGGTTCAGGGAGGAAGCACATCCAAAGATGTGCGCACCAACTTCCGCGAAAGGGGAACGCGGTCGTCAGTCTTGCTAATCTAGGTTTGTATCCGACACAAATCAAGTCCGATAATCTACATATTCGATGTATTCGAATGCAATGGCAGAATTTGAATAAATTTAGCCCGCCGATGCAAGGGGGCACACCGGCGGGCTGGCTTCCCTGACGGAGGAAGAAACCGTTATGCCCGACTATATATATAATCACTTGCGATCCGGTTGCGCTATATGGTTAACGGTACGCCAACTCTTCGCTTGCGCTCTAAAATCTGTCGCCGCATACTCCCGCGCATGAGCAAGATGACCCTGACCGATGCCGAATGGCGCACGCGCCTCTCACCCGAACGTTATCATGTGCTGCGCGAAGCGGGCACAGAGCGCGCTTTTGCAGGCGAACTGAATTTCAACAAGGATACCGGCCTGTATCATTGCGCCGGGTGCGGCACGGTGCTGTTCGAGTCATCCACCAAATATGATTCGGGTTCGGGCTGGCCGAGCTTCACCGCGCCGGTGAACGAAGGCGCGGTGACCGAGGTGGAAGATCGCTCGCATGGCCGGGTGCGCACCGAAGTGCGCTGCGCCACCTGCGACGGCCATCTGGGGCATGTGTTCGATGACGGGCCAACAGCGGCGGGCGGGCTGCGCTATTGCATGAACTCGCTGTCACTCGACTTTGAGAAGAAATAACGCCGTTCAGCCCACCAGCCGCAGCGCCGGGCCAAGATCAACCCGCGACACACCTGGCAGGGCTTCGATCCGCGCCGCCAAATCTGCATCGAGTGCGAAGTCGCGCCCCAGCCGCAGTGTGGTTTGCCGATCGCCGTCGAGCGGAACATGCAGCAGCACCTCGCCGCGCCCGCCGCGCTCGCTGCCGAGCATGGCTCCAAGCGCGAGAACAGCACCAACATCAGCCACCTCGATATCAGCCTTCAGGCGCGTGTTCGCCGCCAGCCCTTCGAATTTCTGGCGCGCGCGAATGGCGATGCGCGGGCTTTCCTCACCCGGCTGGCGATCCAGCTCGACCGTCAGCAGAGCGCAGCCGCCCGCCTTCGCCTCATCTTCGAGCGCGCGCGCAACCTCATCCTCGAAACAATTCGCCTCGAATTGCCCGGTCGCGTCCGAGCATTTGATCGTGGCATAACGCCGCCCGCGCTGCGAGGTGCGCCAGCGCACCTCCTCGACCAGCGCGGCCATCGTGGCGGAGGTGCGTGCACCATCCGCCGGGGCAGGCTGGGCGCAAAGCTGGACAAATGAGCGGGCACCGTGCGCTTGCGCCAGATGCTTGTAGCGATCGACCGGATGCGCGGAGAAATAGAAGCCGAATGCCTCGCGCTCATTCGCCATGCGCTCGGCCGCCGCCCAGTGAGTCTCGGGCAGACGGATCGGTTCAACCGCCCCAGCCGCCTCACCAAACAGCCCATGCTGGCCGGATGTGCGTGCATCCTCGGCCTGCGCCGCCACCGCAAGGATATATTCCGCGCCACCATGCACGCTCGCCCGCTCCAGCCCGAGCGCATCAAACGCACCCGCCGCCGCAAGTGATTCCATCTGGCGCTTGTTGATGAGCCGCGCCGAGATGCGCCCCGCAAAATGTTCGAGCGACGTGAACGCGCCATTTTCGTCGCGCTCCTCCACCAGTGTTTTCATCGCCCCTTCACCAACATTTTTGAGCGCGCCCAGCGCATAACGCACCGCCGGATGCTCGCCCGAAATCTCCACCCCGAACGCCGCCTCACTCGCATTGATACAGGGGGGCAGGCACACCACCCCCATGCGCCGCATATCATCAACGAACACATTGAGCTTGTCGGTCAGGCTGATGTCATAACTCATCGAGGCGGCATAAAATTCGTGCGGGTAATGCGCCTTGAGCCAGGCGGTCTGATACGAAAGCAGCGCATAGGCGGCGGCGTGCGATTTGTTGAAACCATAGCCCGCAAACTTGTCGATCACGTCGAACAGCTCATTGGCATAATCGGGCGCTATGTCCTGCCGTCCGCACCCTTCAACAAAGCGCGCGCGCTGTGCATCCATCTCGCTCTGGATCTTTTTGCCCATCGCGCGGCGCAGCAGATCGGCTTCCCCCAGCGAATAGCCTGCTAAAATCTGGGCGGCCTGCATCACCTGCTCCTGATAGACGATGATGCCGTAAGTTTCCTTCAGAATCCCTTCAAGCAGCGGGTGCGGATAACTGATCCCTTCGCGGCCATTTTTGCGGTTGCCGAATGCTGGGATATTGTCCATCGGACCGGGGCGGTAAAGTGCAACCAGCGCGATAATATCCTCGAAACAAGTGGGGCGCACGGCGGCGAGGGTGCGGCGCATCCCCTCCGATTCCAGCTGAAACACCCCAACGGTGTCGCCCCTCTGCAACAGCGCATAGACCGCTTCATCATCCCAGCCGAGCGCCTCCATATCAGGCGCGGTACCGGTGCGTGCCGCGATCAGCCGCACCGCCTCATGGATCACCGAGAGGGTTTTTAGGCCGAGAAAGTCGAACTTCACCAGCCCTGCGGCCTCGGCATATTTCATGTCGAATTGCGTCACCGGCATGTCCGAGCGCGGGTCGCGGTAGAGCGGCACCAGCTGCGCCAAAGGTCGGTCACCGATCACCACCCCCGCCGCATGGGTGGAGGAATGGCGCGGCAGGCCTTCGAGTTTCATTGCCAGATCAAACAGGTGGCGCACTTGTGGCGACCCCTTATATTCGGCGGCAAGCTCCGAGACGCCGTTCAATGCGCGCTCCAGCGTCCAGGGGTCGGTCGGCAAGTTGGGGATGAGCTTGGCGAGCCGATCGACCTGCCCATAGCTCATTTGCAGCACCCGGCCGGTATCCTTGAGCACGGCGCGCGCCTTCAGCCGCCCGAAGGTGATGATCTGCGCGACCTGATCGCGCCCATATTTGCCCTGCACATAGCGAATGACTTCCTCGCGCCGCGTTTCGCAGAAATCGATGTCGAAGTCGGGCATCGATACACGTTCGGGGTTCAAAAACCGCTCGAATAGCAGCCCGAGCTTGATCGGATCAAGATCGGTGATGGTGAGCGCCCAGGCCACCACCGATCCCGCGCCCGAGCCACGCCCCGGCCCCACCGGAATGTCCTCGCGCTTCGCCCATTTGATGAAATCTGCAACGATGAGGAAGTAGCCCGCAAAGCCCATCTTGACGATGATATTGAGTTCAAAATCGAGCCGTTCGCGGTATTGAGAGTGCGCATCAGCGGGCACATGCGCCAGCCGCGCCTCCAGCCCGTTCTTGGCATCGAGCCAGATTTGCGCCGTCTCGGCGACAATATCTCCCGCGATCGAGGGCAGGATCGGTTTACGCCTGGGCGCCATGAATGCGCAACGTTGTGCCACCACCAGCGTGTTCGCCAGCGCATCGGGCAGATCGGCGAACAGGGCCTGCATGTCCTCCACCGGTTTGAGCCAGGCCTGAGGCGAAGAGTGCGCCCGGTCAGCCGATTCGACATAAGATGAGGCGGAAATGCACAGCATCGCATCATGTGCGGGGTGAAAATCGGCGGTGGCGTAGCTTGCGGGATTGGTGGCAACGAGCGGCAGGCCGTGCGCATCCGCCAGCGCAATCAGCGCCGACTCGCTGCGCCGCTCCGCCTCCTCGCCCAGTCGGGTGATCTCGACATACAGCCGCGCGGGGAACAGCGCCTGCAAACGAGCAATATAGTCCGCCGCCGCAGCGGGT
The DNA here is from genome assembly GCA_028869975.1 of Alphaproteobacteria bacterium. GTDB lineage: Bacteria > Pseudomonadota > Alphaproteobacteria > Sphingomonadales > Sphingomonadaceae > JAGWQR01. The sequence goes on from JAGWQR010000344.1 coordinate 11,565, forward strand.
TGATCCTCGGCGATCAGCTTGACCAGCGCGCCCTCCACGCCACCGGTCAAAGCGATCAGTCCGTCCGTGCGCCCGTCAAGCGCTGCAAACGGCACGTGCGCGTCCTCATGGTCAGGGCTTTCAAGATGCGCGGCACTGACCAGCGCGCAAAGGTTGAGATAGCCTGCCTCATCCTGCGCATAAACGGGAAGGTAATCGATGACCGGCGCGGTCCCCTCAGGTCTGCCGGGGCGCGCCACGCCAAGCAGCGCGCCGATGATTGGCTGAACGCCTTTAGCCGCGCACGCTTCCGAGAATGCCAACGCGCCATAAAGGCCGTTGCGATCGGTGAGTGCAGCAGCGGGAAACCTCAGTGCGGCGGCGTGCTTGGCAATATCCTTGGGTTCGATCGCGCCTTCGAGCATCGAAAAACCTGAGAAAATCCGCAAAGGTACGAACGGGGCATAGCAAGGGGAGGCGGCCATGCAGCAGGTTAGGCGTGATCGGTTCGACAGGCAAGGGTGGTGTGCGGGAAAATCATCCCTGCCGACAGTTTGCGGACATCCGGATCAATGCGCGGCGGGGTGTCCTGCCTGCTGCTGCATCTGCTGCTGGATCATTTGTGCTTCCAGATCGGCCTGCGATTTGAAATCGAGCAGATCAACGCTGAAGGTCAGCGTCGCGTTGGCGGGAATATGCCCAGGTACGCCTTGCGGACCATAGCCGAGCGC
>JAGWQR010000345.1 GCA_028869975.1 Alphaproteobacteria bacterium
TGCGCGCGGCATTGAAATCGACCAATAATTATCTCACCTTCGGCCTGTTCGGGATGATTATCGACGGCAAATTCAACGCGAAATATGCAACGCCGTTCGATCAGTACGACCCAACCGTGGCAATCAGCCAAACCACCGAGTCTTACGCGTTTTTTGCTCAGGACGAATATAAGCTCAACGACAAGTTCAAACTGATCGGCGGTCTGCGTTACTGGCACGATCACAAGCGCGGAATTTATGATGCGAGTGAAGCCATATCTGGATTCTCAATGCACTGGGGGCCAGATGCGATCTATTATAATGATCCGACCGGGACGACCCCAACGACTGGTGTTACAGTTACGCCCTCAGCAGCGACTCCAAATTTTTCCGGCCTGACCGCGCGGGCGGAGATTGACTACAAGCCCAGCCGCAATCTTCTCGCCTATGCCAGCTACAACCGGGGCAGCAAATCGGGCGGCTTCACTTTTTCCACCGGCACGCCAACGCTTGGTCAATCCGTGATCGATACCATCAATAACATTCCCTATCGTCCGGAAACGCTCAACTCGTATGAGCTGGGTTTGAAAGCCACACTCGCTCCCGCAACCACACTCAACATCGCGGCCTATTATTATGATTACCAGAATTATCAGGCGTTCGTTCAGGTCGGCTTTACACAGGTGGTGCGCAACCTGCCCGCCAAGGCCAAGGGGATCGAGGCCGATTTCCATACGGTGCCGATAAAGGGTCTCACCTTCAACCTATCAGCCAGCTATGAGGATAGTGAGGTTGACAATATCCTGCTACCCGATGGCGCGACCGTGGTGAACCACAGCCTACCCCAAGCCCCCGCATTCACGGGCAATGCGCTGCTGCGGTATGAATTTCCGCTGGCTGGCGGTATGGCGTCTGTGCAGGGTGATGCGCTTTATCAGAGCAAAACCTGCTTCACCGTGCTGTGCGCACCAGTAGAAAATGAACCGGCCTATGATGTTGAAAACGCGCGCATCGGCTTCACGCCCAAGGGTGGCAAGCTCGATTTCGCATTTTTCGTCAATAATCTGTTCAACCGGGCTTACCGGCTTTATGCTTTTGATGGCTCGCTGTTCTGGGGTGATGTGCTCGGCGTTTATGCCAAGCCGCGCACCTGGGGCGTGACGGCAACAGTCCATTTCGGGAAGTAACGCTGAGCAGCGTGACGCACTTCACGAGCATCAACCCGGCGAGCGGCGAGAGACTGGCCGAAATCGCCATCGCCGGAGCCGCCGAGGTTGATGCGGCGGTCGTCCGCGCGCAAATCGCGCAACGCGGCTGGGCCGCGCGCACTGGCGCAGAGCGCAGCCGGATTCTGCGTCGCGCCGCCGACCTGCTGCGCGAACGCAACTATGCGCTGGCCGAACTCGAAACGCGCGACACCGGCAAGCCGATTCAGGAAACGGCGGTGGTCGATGTCGCTTCCGGGGCCGACTGCATCGAGTATTATGCCGGGGTCGCGCCCACGCTCTCCGGCGAGCATATCGATTTCGGTCCCGGGGCGTTTGGCTATACGCGTCGCGAGCCGCTAGGGGTCGTCGCGGGGATAGGCGCATGGAACTATCCGTTGCAAATAGCGTGCTGGAAATCGGCTCCGGCGCTCGCCTGTGGCAACGCCATGATTTTCAAGCCTGCCGAACTCACGCCGCTCACCGCCATAGAGCTGGAGAAAATCTATCTTGAGGCGGGTGTGCCAGCAGGTGTGTTTCAGGTGGTGCAGGGCATGGCTGCGACCGGGCAACTGCTCTCGCGCCATCCCGGTATCGCCAAAATATCGCTCACCGGCGAGGTCGGCACGGGCAAAAAGGTCATGGCGGACGCGGCTGGAACACTCAAATATGTCACGCTCGAACTGGGTGGCAAATCACCGCTGATCATCTTTGATGATGCCGATCTCGACAATGCGGTCTCGGGCGCGCTGCTCGCCAATTTCTATTCGGCGGGCGAAGTCTGCTCGAACGGCACGCGCGTGTTCGTGCACCGCAATGTGCGCGATGCCTTCCTTGCCAGGCTCAAGGCGCGCACCGAAGCGATGATCATCGGCGATCCGATGGATCCGGAAACGCAGGTCGGTGCGCTGATTTCGGCAGAGCATATGGACAAGGTGCTCGGCTATATCGCGCGCGGCAAGGCGGAGGGCGCGACGCTGTTGACCGGCGGGTATCGCGTGACGAGTGGCACCTGCACGCGCGGCAATTTCGTGGCCCCGACGATCTTCACCACGTGTAGCGACGACATGACCATCGTGCGCGAGGAGATTTTCGGTCCAGTCATGACCGTGCTTGATTTTACCGATGAAACAGAAGTGATCGCGCGCGCCAATGCCACCGAATTCGGGCTGGCGGCCGCCGTGTTCACCCGCGACCTGACCCGCGCGCACCGCATCATCGCCCAGCTTCAGGCCGGCACCTGCTGGATCAATACCTATAACATCACCCCCATCGAGCTCCCGTTTGGCGGCAACAAGCAATCGGGCCTGGGGCGCGAAAATGGCCGCGCCGCGATCGAGCATTATACCCAGCTCAAATCGGTCTATGTCGCGCTGGAGCCGATCGATGCCCCCTACTGAGGCCTATGATTATATCATCGTTGGCGCTGGCTCAGCAGGGTGCGTGCTGGCGGACAGGTTAAGCGCGGATGGCCGCAACAAGGTACTCGTGCTCGAATATGGCGGCTCGGATAACTCGATCTGGATCCAGATGCCCTCGGCCCTTTCGATCCCGATGAACATGAAGAAATATAACTGGTTCTATTATTCCGAACCCGAGCCGCACCTCAACAATCGCCGCTTGCACACGCCGCGCGGGCTGGTTCTGGGAGGATCATCCTCGATCAACGGGCTGGTCTATGTGCGCGGCAACCCGCTCGATTTCGAGCGCTGGGAGCAGGAAGGCGCACGCGGCTGGGGCTATGCGGATGTGCTGCCCTATTTCAAGCGTGCCGAGCGCCGCGCCGAGGGCGGCACCGACTATCGCGGGGGAGACGGCCCGCTTGATACCTGCTATGGCACGCTGACCAACCCGCTTCACGCCGCCTGGCTCAAAGCCGCCGAACAAGCGGGCTACCAAATCACCGAGGATTATAACGGCTTCCGGCAGGAGGGCTTTGGCCGCATGGACATGACCGTGCGCAAGGGCGCGCGCTGCTCCGCCGCCAAGGCCTATCTGCGCCCGGCGCTCAAGCGCCCCAATCTGCATGTCATCACCCATGCGCTGGCGACGCGCATCATCTTTGAGGGCGCCCGCGCGGTCGGGATTGCATATGAACGCGGCGGGAATGACCATGAGGCGCGCGCGGGCAAGGAGGTCATCCTCGCGGGCGGGCCGATCAATTCGGTGCAGTTGCTCAAGCTTTCCGGGGTGGGTCCGGCAAACGAACTGCGCGCGCATGGGCTGCCCGTCATCGCCGACCGCCCCGGCGTCGGCGAGAATCTGCAAGACCATCTCGAATTTTATTTCCAGATGGCGTGCACCCAGCCGATCACGCTGTTTTCGAGCCAGAACCTGCTCGCCAAGGCGATGATCGGCGCGCGCTGGCTGCTCAGGCACGATGGCCTTGGCGCGACCAATCACTTCGAAAGTTGCGGGTTCATCCGCAGCCGTGCGGGCATCAAATACCCCGACATCCAGTATCATTTCCTCCCGATGGCGGTGAATTATGATGGCTCGTCGCTCGCCACCGAACATGGCTGGCAGGCGCATGTCGGCTCGATGCGCTCCAAGAGCCGGGGCCGAGTCACGCTCAAATCCGCCAGCCCACACGAGCATCCGCGCATCCTGTTCAATTATATGAGCCATCCGGAGGACTTGGAAGAAATGCGCGCCTGTGTGCGCCTGACCCGCGAAATCTTCCAGCAGGATGCCTTCGCGCCCTATCGTGGCCGTGAAATCCAGCCTGGCGCGGCGTGTGTATCAGACGAAGCTATCGACGCGTTCATCGCCGACAAGGTCGAGAGCGCGCTGCACCCGTCCTGCACCTGCAAGATGGGCGCGGCGGATGACCGCCAGGCGGTCGTCGATCCCGAATTGCGCGTGATCGGTGTGCAGGGATTGCGCGTGGTCGATTCGTCGGTGATGCCCTCGATCACCACCGGCAATCTCAACGCGCCGACTATAATGATTGGCGAGAAGGCCGCCGACCACATCCTCGGCACGCCGTTGCTGGATCGCGCGAACCTGCCCTATTATGTCGCGCCGAACTGGGAGAGCGCACAACGATGATCGCCGAGGATATCGACATCGCCGCCGCGCATGTGCACGACTCGGGCGCGATTGAGCACCAGCTTCAGCGCACGCTCGACTGGAAAGACGCCTTCTGGGCGTCGTCGGGCGTGCCCGCCGGGGTGCTGCTCACCATGGGCGGCGTGGCGGCGGTTATCGGTCAGCCGAGCTGGCTTGTGTTCATCGCGTCGATCCTGATGGGCTTCATCCAGTCGTTCGTCTATGCCGAGATTGCCGGTCTGTATCCGCATAAATCGGGCGGGGCTTCGGTCTATGGTGCGGCGGCGTGGCTGCCCTATGGCAAGTTCATCGCGCCGGTCAGCGTGTGGTGCAACTGGATTGCCTGGTCGCCGGTGCTGACGCTCGGCACGTCGCTCGGCGCGGGCTATATCATGGCCAGCCTGTTTGCGCCGGATGCAGCAATCAACACCTGGCAGATCACATTGGCGCATCTGGACTTTATCCGCACCGGCCTCACGATGCGAGTCAACATGGTCTCGATCATCGCAACCGGGTTCCTGCTGCTCACCTTCGCGCTTCAGCATCATGGCGCAGCGCGCGCGGCCTTTGCGCAGAAGATACTGGGCATCGTTTGCCTCGCGCCACTTCTGCTGGTCGGGCTGGTGCCGATCATCACCGGTGATTTGCCGAGCACGCACCTTTTCCCGCTGCTGCCGATGCTCAAGGATGCGGCCGGCCATCCGCATTTCGGCACCTGGAACATGGCGGGGATCACGCTGCTGATGGCGGCGATGTTCGGCGCGGGCTGGTCCACCTATGGCTTTGAGACGGCGGTCTGCTATACGCGCGAGTTCAAGAATCCTGCCACCGATACACCCCGTGCAATCATCGCTTCCGGCATATTGTGCATCGCGATTTTCACACTTGTGCCGCTCGCGTTTCAGGCTTCGCTTGGCCTTGATGGCCTGCTCGACCCGAAGATTTACGACGGCACCGGGGTTGCGCTCGCGCTCGCCAAGATCGTCAAGGGTGGCGTCATCGTCACCAATATCTTTATTGCGATGCTGATCCTCGCGCTGCTGCTGATCGTGATGACGTCGATGCTCGGTTCGTCGCGCACCCTCTATCAGGCGTCGGTCGATGGCTGGATGCCGCGTTACCTGTCGCGCGTCAACAAGCATGGCGCGCCGACCGCAGCAATGTGGACCGACCTGTGCTTCAACCTCATTCTGCTCTGCGCATCCGATTATTTCGCGGTGCTGATGATCTCGAATGTCTGCTATCTGATTTTCAATTTTCTCAATCTCCAATCGGGCTGGATCCACCGCATCGACCGCAAAAACTGGGCGCGACCCTATTTCTGCCCCACATGGTTGCTCGGTTTGGGCGCGCTGTTCGGCTTCGTCAACATGGCCTTCATGGGCATGGGTGCCGATGTCTGGGGCGCAGGGACACTCAGGAACGGCCTGATTGCGGTGCTGCTGATCGTGCCCGTATTCGCGTTCCGCCATTATGTGCAGGACAAGGGGGTGTTTCCGCACGAATCTGGCGGGACTGAACATGCGCCGAGCGAACCCGAAACGCGCCGCGCAGGTCTGCGCCCTTATTTCGCGCTGGCGGCCTGTCTGGCGGTCATCGGCTTAAGCCATTACGTCTCCACACGATGACGCTGCCCCGGTTTCAGCGATAAGGGGCAATGAGCCTTTCACTCATCTCCCATAACATTGCCGCCGCCGCATTATCCTGTGCCAGCGTGGATGATTTCGCTTCAGCCAGATTGTAAAAATACCGGCCATTGATCTGGGCCGGTTCCGCCGCTGTCGCCAGCCAGACAAGCGTTTGCGCGGGCACGTCTGGCGGCTGGCCGTCAAGCGTCTGCATATATGCCTTCATCCCCGGCTCGCAATGGCTGGCGAAGTTGCTCGCCACCACACCGGGGTGCATCGCATGACTGATGATCCCATGCGGCCCTTCACGTCGCGCCAGCTCGCGCGCAAACAGGATATTGCAGAGCTTCGCCTGACAATATGCCACGCCGCTCGACCAGCTTGCATGAAAATTGAGGTCGTCCCAGTTGATGCCGGGGCAATGTTCATGGCCCGTTGACGAGACCGCAATCACCCGCGCTTTCGATGCCCGCAGGATCGGCAACAGCCGCGTGGTAAGCAGGAACGGCGCGAGATGATTGGCGGCGAAGGTTGCCTCAAAGCCTTCGCTTGAGACGGACTGCGTGGCGCGCACCCCGCCGGCATTGTTGATCAGCGCGTCGATGCGGTTGGTGCGCGCGGCAATGTCTTGCACCAGTCGCGCCACATCCGCCATCAGTGATAAATCCGCGCGCAGCAGGGTGAAGTGCGGATGCGCAAGCTCCGCTTCTGCCGCCGCGCAACGTTCGGCGTCGCGCCCCTGCCCGATCACCCGCCAGCCTTGCGCAAGCAACTGCCGTGCCGCCGCCTTTCCGACCCCGGCGCTCGCCCCGGTGATGATCGCGGTGGGTATGTCCGTTTCCTCGCTCATGGCCGCAGACTATCACGCCCAGCCGTGCGCGTCCGCATCCCAGCCGGACTCATCGCCCCCACGCTGCGCTTGCCCCTATCCGCGCGTGGCGCTTTTATGGTTAGACTATACGCTTAAGGAGAGCATTGATATGGGCAAGGCAGCGGACACATTGACCGGGCTGGTCAAGGACAAGGCGCGCTTTGATATTCCCTATGAGGATGTGCGTGCGCAGCAGGTCGTGGCGCTGGCCGAGCGCTTTGCCGAGCGGCACGACAAGATCAAATTGCTCCGGCACCGCGCCGAAGAGGCGGGCATAGCCGAGATCCGCAACATCGCTGACATTGTCCCGCTGCTGTTCCCGCACACCGCCTATAAAAGCTACCCAGAGAGTTTCCTGATCGATGAGAAATGGGACCGGCTGACCAAATGGCTGGGGACGGTGTCGCCTTATCCCATCGAGGGGGTTGATCTCGAAGGCACCACCGATGTCGATGACTGGATCGCGCGGCTGGAAGCAAGGGGATACTTCATCTCCTGCTCGTCCGGCACAACCGGCAAATCGGCAATGCTGATTGCATCCGACAAGGATATGGACTGGTCGCGGCGCGACACGGTGCAGGTGTTCGCCTGGGGATCGGGGGTGGAACCGCACGCCGACCGGATGATGATCGGGTGCGCACCAGTCGCGAGCGTGCCCAAGAACCGCGTAATCGCCGAGGCGCAGCGCGCGGCCTTTGCCAATCCGGCCTATGCGCGCTTCAATTACCCTGTCCCGCCGATCACAGTCGGCGCGCTCACCAAGATGGTGGTGATGCGCAAAAAGATGGCGGATGGCAGCGCCATGCCCGATGAGGTGGCGGCGTTCGAGGCGACTTCCGCCGAGCGCGCAGCGGTGCTTGATGCCGCGATCGGCATTGCCGCCGACGAGATTATCGCCAACCGCGACAAGAAATTGATGGTTTCGGGGTTGTGGTCGGGGCTGTATGCGGTGGCGCGTGATGTGCGCGACAAAGGTTATAGCGCCAAGGACTTCCATCCCGATAATTGCATCTATGTCGGCGGCGGGCTGAAGCGCGCTTTGCTCCCCGACGATTATCAGCAATTTGTCCATGAGACCTTCAACATCCCGCACAATCGCGACTTCCAGAATTATTCGATGCAGGAGCTCAATTCGGGGATGCCCAAATGCCAGACGGGCGGGCGCTATCATGTGCCACCCTGGGTTGTGCCGATGATCCTCAACAAGGCGGGCGATGCGCTGCTGACGCCTGAGTGCACCGGCGAGATTGAGGGCCGCGCAGCGTTCTTCGATCTCTCACTCGATGGTCGCTGGGGCGGGATCATCACCGGCGACAAGATCAGCCTTGATTATGGGCCGTGCGCGTGCGGGCATAAGGGCCCGTCGATTGCCAACACGATCGCACGTTTTGCTGATCTGGAGGGGGATGACAAGATTGGCTGCGCGGGCACGGTCGATGCCTATGTAAGGGGGATGGCATGAGCGAAGCTGCAATCCCCGCGCCGTTTTTTTTGAAGGGCGAGTTGCTCGAAGGCGGCGATACCCTTCACAAATCCCGCGATCTGGGCATCGCGTTTGTGACGCCGACCATCCCGCTTGGCAAAGTGGTGCCGCCGCGCAGCCAGGTGCCGCCGCTGCTCAA
>JAGWQR010000346.1 GCA_028869975.1 Alphaproteobacteria bacterium
CTGGCCGAGTACCAGATAGAGCTGGCCATCGAGCCGGGTTGCTATCGCGCTCTGGCTGGTCGAGGTGGGGGGGACGGGATAGAAGCGCGATTGCGGGAAGAGCGAAAAGGGCGTGTCGCCGCCGCGCTGTGCCACCAGTTCTGCTTCCAGCGCTGTCCAGTTCGCACCAAAGGCCGGGTGGATGTTCTTGAACGTCACATCATAGGGTCCGATCCGGTTGTGATCGCCGATATTGGCGGCGACCAGCGTCTCCAGCGCAAAGGCAGTATCGCACGCCATCCCCGCCACGCTGACCGCACAGCCGAGATGCGCGAGCACCATGCCATAGATGAACAGCGGCGTGCGCCTGAGGTTGCGTTTGGTGAGCGGCAGCACGCTCGCCACCGCCAGCCCCGCCGATATGCCAAGCCCGAGCAGCGGCAGCGCGCCAATCGCCGGGACCGCAATCTTGACGATCAGCGTGGCAATCACGGTTGTCGCGAGCGGGAGCATGAGACGTCGCCGCACCGCACCCAAATCTTCACGCCGCCAATGCAGCAACGGCCCCGCCGCCATCACCAGCATCAGGATGAGTGCAATCCCCCCGGCAATCGGGTTGAAGAAGGGCGGGCCGATCGAGATGCGCGCACCAAAGGCTTCTGACAGCAGTGGGTAGATCGTCCCCCACAGCACCACAACCAGCACCGCCATCAGCAGCAGATTGTTGATGACGAGCGAGGCTTCACGGCTCAGCCATTCAAACTGCTTGCCTTCGGTCACGCTCGCAATTCGCGTGGCGAACAGCGCCAGCGCCGCGCCGATATAGATGACCAGCAGCGCCAGAATGAACCCGCCGCGCCTTGGATCAACCGCAAAGGCATGAACGCTGGTGAGGATGCCCGAGCGCACCAGAAACGTGCCCACCATCGACATCGAGAAGGCGACCACCGCCAGCATGATCGTCCAGGCGCGCAGCGCATCGCGCGCGGCAAGCACATTGGCGGAGTGGAGCAGCGCCGTTGCCGCCAGCCAGGGCATCAGCGAGGCATTCTCCACCGGATCCCAGAACCACCAGCCGCCCCAGCCGAGGATATAATAGGACCAGTAGCTCCCCGCCGTGATCCCGATGGTCAGAAAAACCCACGCCGCCAGCACCCAGGGCCGCATCGCACGCGCGAACGCGGCATCAACCTTGCGGGTGACAAGCGCGCCAACCGCGAACGAAAA
>JAGWQR010000347.1 GCA_028869975.1 Alphaproteobacteria bacterium
ATGCGGACGGATGACGCGGTTCTGATCGAGCAGCGTCAACTTGCCTTCGACCTCGAGCACGCGCTGGATCACGAACATCACATCGGGCCGCCCCGCGTCATACTCATCGAAGCACAGCGCCGTCGGATGCTGCAGCGCCCAGGGCAGCAGCCCCTCGCGAAATTCAGTCACCTGCTTGCCATCGCGCAGCACAATCGCGTCGCGCCCGATCAGGTCGATCCGGCTGATATGCGCGTCGAGGTTGATGCGGATGCACGGCCAGTTGAGGCGCGCGGCGACCTGCTCGATATGCGTCGATTTGCCGGTGCCATGATAGCCCTGCACCATCACACGGCGGTTGTGCGCGAACCCGGCGCAGATGGCGAGCGTGGTCTCGGGATCGAACACATAATTTGGGTCAAGATCGGGCACGCGCTCGTCGGCTTCCGAGAAGGCAGGCAGCTCCATATCCGAATCGACGCCGAACAGGTCACGCGCCTTCACGCGTCTGTCGGGCGCGTCCATCACGGTCGTTGCGCGGCTGTCGGGCTGGATATTGGGAATTTCGGTCATACCGCCAGCCCTATACTTCATGACGCGATGGTGCAACACTGTGCTGATAACGAATCGCATCTACAGGAGATGGCAAATGCCTAGCGATCCAGACCAAGGTCCATCAGATGGACTGACGCCGCATATCAGCATTCGAGACAAGCGCGCCAAGGAAGCGATCGATTTCTACAAGGCTGCGTTTGGTGCCGAGGAAAAATCACGACACGATGCCCAGGATGGTATGCGCTTGATGCACGCGCACCTGATCATCAACGGTCAGTCGCTAATCCTTAACGATACTTTCCCGGAATTTGTCACCGATGAATGGAACGACGAGCCCGGCGCGCTTACATTGCATCTTCAGGTCGATGACGCTGACGCCTGGTTCGCGCGCGCGGTGAAAGCCGGTGCCACCGTGCGGATGCCGCTTCAGGACCAATTCTGGGGGGATCGCTACGGCCAGGTGAAGGACCCGTTCGGGTTCCACTGGTCGATTGCACACACACTCAAAACCTAGGAGAGATTTCATGAGCTATATTGACGGCATGATTGTCGCTGTGCCGCGCGCCAGTAAATCCGACTATATTGAATTCGCGCACAAGATGAACGCGCTCTTCCTAGAATATGGTGCTACGCGCCTGGTCGATGCCTGGGGCGAGGATGTGCCGCACGGCAAACAGACCGATTTCCATCGTGCGGTGGCCGCGACCGAGGATGAAACCGTGGTATTCTCGTGGATTGAATGGCCGGATAAGGCAACGCGCGATGCGGCGTGGGGCAAGATTATGGAAGATCCGCGAATGAAATCAGCGGAGAAGCCGCCTTATGAAGGCAGCCGCCTGATCTATGGCGGGTTTGAAGCGTTGATAGATATTCGGGGTGACGCAAAATGACCGGCAATTTCATCTGGTATGAACTGATGACCACCGATGTTGCAGCCGCCGCCGACTTTTATGGCAAGGTGCTCGGCTGGAACGTGAAAAATGAGGGCGGCAATGATGCGCAAGGTAACGCCTATCATCACATCTATTCGCGTGCCGGTGAGGGCGTTGGCGGGATGATGAAAAGGCCGATGGAACAGGCTCCGGTCGCCTGGAATGGTTATATTCATGTCGAGGATCTTGATGCAGCCTGCACCGCGATTGAGGGAGATGGCGGCAAGAAATGGATGGAGCATGAGGTGCCGAATGCCGGACGGTTCGCGATCGTCAATGATCCGCAACAGGCGTCCTTTTATGTCATGCAGCCGTCGCCCGCCGATCCCAATGCCAAAAGCCGCGATTATGAACCAGGCACACCCGGACATGTTGGCTGGCACGAATATCATGGCAAGGATGGCGAGGCGGCGCTCGCCTTTTACACCAAGCATTTCGGGTGGACGCATGATGATGATTTCGACATGGGCCCGATGGGCAAATATCATCTCTTCGCGATTGACGGGGAGCGGGCGGGCGGGATCATGTCCGACAGCAATTTTCCGCACCCGGCATGGCTCTTCTATTTCAGTGTCGAGGACATCGGTGCCGC
>JAGWQR010000348.1 GCA_028869975.1 Alphaproteobacteria bacterium
ATAATCAATCCGGTGCTGTGCCGTATTGGGGATGCCGAACAGAATCAGCGGCGCGCCGTGCGGGTGGCTTTGATAATGCCCTTCCATCGCCATCACCTTGATCGGCTGATGCACCAATGTGTTGAGACCATGCTGGTCGCCCGCAAAAATCTGCACCGGGGCCACCAAAGCAGCCATCCACATCGCCATCGAGAACATTTTACGTGAGGCCGGATTGCTCCTGTCTCTCAGCAGATGCCAGGCGCCGACGCCACCTACCGCCAAAGCCGTTGTCAGATAGGCCGCAATCACAGTATGAACGAAGCGATAGGGAAAGCTCGGGTTGAAGATAATGGGCAGCCAGCTCGGCCCCGGCACAAACTGGCCGTGCGCGTTGAGTTCATACCCTTGCGGGGTCTGCATCCAGCTGTTGACCGAGAGGATCCAGAACGCCGAGATCGCGGTCCCCACCGCAACTGCGCAGGTCGCGGTCATATGCAGCCCTTTGCCAACACGACCCATCCCGAATAGCATTACACCGAGGAATCCGGCTTCCAGAAAGAATGCGGTCAGCACTTCATACGCCAGCAACGGCCCGATCACCGGCCCTGCCTTATCCGAAAATGCCGCCCAGTTGGTCCCGAACTGATAGGACATTACAATCCCAGAGACCACGCCCATCCCGAACGCCACCGAGAAAATCTTGAGCCAGTATTTGTAGAGCATCAGATAAAGCGAATTGGAGGTGCGCAGCCAGAGCCCTTCCAAAACCGCAAGAAAGCTTGCGAGACCGATCGAAAATGCCGGCAGAATGAAGTGCAAACTCACTGTGAGGGCAAATTGCATTCGCGCCAGAATAATGGCGTCTGGTGTAACGGACATCGCAATATCTCTATGTCAATGGCGTCATGGTTGCACGCTTTTTGTCGTAAATGTTGTACTGAAAGTAGCTGCTGCGGTGCCATGGCATATGGCATAACAATGGTCAATGTTCGTTTCGGCGGCGTTAGAGATGTTTGGGTCATGAGTCGCTCGTTCAGAGAGTTTGTCCAGCTTGCCGTGACCTGCGCGGTGTGAGAAATGGTGCTAGGGGCGTTTCCGCATTGATGCTATTTATTGGCTATTTCAGCTATTATTTCCAATGCGGTTTTTGATTTGGCCCCCAATGTGGCCCCCAAATTTCGCGGCTGCCTGCACACGCCCGCGAACGCTGGCGAACATAATATCGCCTGTTTTAAGCCGTTTTTAGGGGAATTTCAAGCCTTGGCGTACGTCGGTGAAAGGGGAAATGGTGCCCAGGGGCGGGATCGAACCACCGACACTGCGATTTTCAGTCGCATGCTCTACCAACTGAGCTACCTGGGCATCGCGGTTTGCAGCGGCCAGAGCGCCACGTAAGCGAAGAGCGCGGCTATAAACAGCTTCAGGCGCTGCTGTCCAGCCCTGAAGCGCGTGAATCCGCTTCTTCGTCACGCGCCGGCGCGCGATACCGTTCATCAAGCCAGTTGATCAGATCTCGATCCTTGCAGCCGTTCGAGCAGAAAGGATATAGCTGCTGATTGGCAGGCTTGCCGCACAACGGGCAACAGGTAGAGCTACTTTTAGTCACATTCCAAAATCCCCGAAGTAACGAGCAGCGCGCGTGTCTCGTATAACGGAAGGCCGATGACGCCCGAATGCGAGCCGCCCAGAAACCTTACCCAACTCTCCGCTGAACCCTGAATTGCATAGCCGCCTGCCTTGCCGCGCCACTCTTCCCTGGCGATATAGGTCGCTATTTCAGCCTCAGTCAGTCGCTTGAATGCGAGGATGGTTTCAGACAGGCGTTGATGGACTCGGCCTTGCGCATCGATCAGCACGATCGCGCTGAACACGCGATGACGTCTTCCGGAAAGCAGGTTCAGACAGGAACGCGCCTGGTCGGCATCCTCTGTTTTGGGCAGAATTCGGCGGCCTGCAGCAACGACGGTGTCGGCGGCGAGCACGACCGCGCCGGGATGGCGTGGCGCGACAGTATCCACCTTTTCGTGCGCCATGCGGCGCGCATAATCCCTTGGTAATTCACCCTTGATGGGTGTTTCATCGCAATGTGCCGGATCGACGACATCGGGAACAATCCCCAATCGTGCAAGCAAAGCAACGCGGCGCGGCGATGCGGAGGCCAGAACGAACCGGGGACGCGCCATAGCGCTGACCTCTTATTTGAATCGGTAGGTGATCCGGCCCTTGCTCAGATCATAGGGGGTCAGTTCGCACAGCACATCATCGCCCACCAGCACGCGGATACGATTTTTGCGCATTTTGCCTGCGGTATGGCCCAGAACTTCGTGGTCATTTTCCAGTTTGACACGAAACATAGCGTTGGGCAGCAGCTCAACCACCGTCCCCCGCATTTCAATTAATTCTTCTTTCGCCATGCGGCTCCTAAAATCAATGTGCGCGAGCCGCTATAGGCAATCATGACAAAAAGGCAACGCTTTTAAGCAATAGGGCGCTATGACGATACATGCGCTGTACAGCGTGTGACATTTTTAAGTCAGGTATTGTCAATTTTTCCTCTTGATCCACAGGTCAAAATGACTCACATATGCACGGCGTTCATGCAGAGCGCAACCGTTTCAACAACGCGAAAGGAGGTGATCCGATGTCTCATGGTCATAGCAAGAGGTCGGAGAAGTTCGTTCGGGGGGTCCGTGCTTAAATCATTCGCTTGATTTGAGCGGCGCATGGTCTCCCGGGCTGGAGCACTCCGGCCGCTGACCATGTTGAAGGGTGCTGGGCGGTCAGCCGCTCAGCATCCTTTTTCATTTGTGGCGCGATCCGCTAAATTAAGCCGCAGGGGGGTCGGCGACCATCGCGGTAAATTCAGCCTGCGTCGCCAGCCGGTCCCCGACGTACGCCTCACCGCTGAATTTATACACCCTGCCCCGTTGCTGGACAAATTGGACATGGAGATGCAGCAGGCATCCCGGCTCGACCGGCGAGCGGAAGCGCGCATTCTCGATCCCCATGAAATAGAGCAGCTTGCCGGTGCCTTCCGCACCCAGCGATTTGACGCCGAGCACGCCAGCGGCCTGCGCCAGCGCCTCGACAATCAGCACACCGGGCATGATCGGGCGCGCGGGGAAGTGCCCTGCGAAGAACGCCTCGTTGATCGTCACCGCCTTGACCGCGACGATCGACTCATTGGGGATGAGCGCCTCCACCCGGTCCACCAGCAGCATCGGGTAGCGATGCGGCAGGCACCGCATCACTTCCGCGATGTCAAACGGGTCGAGCTGAGCGGTGGTGTCGCTCAAATCAGCGTCCAGCACCAGATGCGGCAGGAGCCGGAGTCTGACCTGGAACCGGCTGACCGGGCTGCCAGTTTGCTGGTGCGGCAATGCTCACGGTCGGCACTTCCACATTGAGCTCAGCAGTCAAATCCGCCGTTGCTTCCATCGACGGCGAATAAGAGATGACAACTTGCTGCACAGGCGCAAGCACCAGCGATGCACTGCGCTTCGCCATCACCGCCTTGAGTGCAGTTGGCAGATGTGCGGCAATCTGTTCCACGGCATATTCCTTTGCCTTTTCATAAGGGGCAGAGAGGTTTGCCAATTCACTCTGCGCTTGCTGCTGCGCGGTTTGCAAGGCCGCATATTGGGATTGCAGTGTTGCCTTATTGGCGTTGGGCACGCGGCGGGCAGCGTCAAACGCGGTCGCCTTGGTGCGCAACTCCGTATCCAGAACCTTGGCACGGGCATCAACCTGCGCAATGTTTGCGGCATAGGTGGTTTTGATCTGACCGATCGCCGTTGCCATCGCGGTCGAATTGTTTACTGCGGTAGCCTGATCGATAATGACGATCCCCGAGGCCGATTGCGCCGAGACAGCAGTCGCACCTGTGATTGAAGCCGCACTTGCGGCGAAAAGCAAAGCAAATTTAGTCATCAGAATTGTGTCCCTACATTAAAAGTTACGGTTTTAAGTTGATCGCCATATTGCTTGAGAACGGCAGCGGCGACATCAATACGGAACGGCCCGAAGGGCGAATTCCAGTTGACTCCAAATCCCACGGACAAGCGCGGGAATGGCGTATTGCCAGTATATTGCTCAGTAAAGGGCGGCACCGGACGGTTTTTCAGATTTGCGATGGCACCAGCCACGCCAGCACCGGTACAGCTTGGATCATTGGCGGCAACCTGATTGAGCGAATATCCGGTTGCACAGGTCGTTGTGGCGCCGGCAACAGAGGCCCCCTGGAAGGTAGTTGCCGCCGTCACGGGCACCTGAAAAATCTGCAATCCGGAATTGGTTCTGCCCAATGGGGCGTAGAAGGGATAGTATTTAAGGGTGCCATTGGCATCCTGATAGGCGAAGTAATTTGTTCCTGCGGCGGTCGCAGGGATGGTGATGGTCTGCGGAGTCTGCACGCCCCAAACCGAACCATAATCGACAAAGATCGATGGCCTCAATCCAAGCTCTTTCGCACCCGAACCAAGCGGAATTTCCAGCTCGAAACGCCCCTTGTAATAATAGCGTCCCCCCAGCGAATCATAGGTGGTGTAGGAATAGGGGGTCGGATTGTTCGGATCCGTAGGCAGTGTGTAGGTCGGCTGGCCCTGCTGGCTGGCGCCAGCGAGCACAGAAAGCGGGGTCTTCTGCCCGTCATAAAGCTCATAGGCATCGCCTACAAACTGTGCGGCAGTCGCAGGGCTGACCCCCAGATAGTTGCGCAACACCTTCGGTCCGACACCCTGAATATCAAACCCGGCGAAATTGGGCTCGCCCAGGAAGAATCGGTCACTAAGCTGAACCGGATCCTGTCCGGCAGGGCCACCTTTCAGCGGAATGATTGCGCCACCTTCGAGCTTGGCGGAAAAGATGAAGCCCTTGTGCAGCGTGAAGTATTTTGCGCCATCAAAGGTCGATTTGATATAGCGGACATTGCCCCCCGGCCCGGCCAGATCCTGGCTAATGACGAGCCGCATACCATGTCCGGGGTGCAGCGCGTTATCAAGCGTCGAGCGTACCAGGCTGTACCCGAAATCTGAGATCGTCCGGTGCCCGATAGCGTCGCACAGATAACGGCCCGCAAGCAGTACCGAACATTGCGGCACGCCGTTGGCATCAGGCAGATAATAGGTAGAGGGGTCGAGCGTGACATTTTCTGTGCGCCAGCCATAACGCAGCGCCAGTGACCAGAATTCGGTCAGGGGCAGGCCGGCCCGAAGCTGAAAGCCGGTGCTGGTCGTGCTGTAGGTGGTGTTGCGCGATGTGCCGATGAAATTGAACGAATTCACCGCTCTTGTAAAAATGTCAAACCCGACCGCGATATTCTTGTCGAACGCATAAGGTTCTGAAAAACCCAGATCAACCGAGCGCGAATAGGCAGATATGCTTCCGCTGAGCTGCAAGGTCTGCCCTGCGCCCCGGAAATTGCGCTGGGCGATCGATGCGCTAAACGTCAGCTTCTCAAGATCAGAATAGCCGGCTGAGAGCTGGAGCTGCCCCGTGGCCTTGTCCTCAACATTCGCACCGAGAATGACGCGATCATCTGCCGAGCCCTTTTTCTGTTCTATTTCGAACTTTTCCTGGAAATAGCCAAGCGATTTGATCCGGTCTTCCGAGCGCTTGACCAGCGCCTCGTTGAAGGCATCGCCCTCATTCAGACGGAATTCGCGTCGGATCACCTTGTCCTGCGTCAGTGTATTGCCGGTAATGTTGATCCGTTCGACATAAACGCGCGGTGTCTCGCTCACCTTGAAGATGACATCCATCGTGCGCGTGTCGAGGTGCGGGTGCACGTCAACATTGACATCGGCAAACGCATAGCCAAAAAATCCGGCCCGCTTGGTCATGTTGTCGATAATGTCCTCATCGGCCTTGGCGTTGAACCAGTCGCCCTTCTTGACGGTGACGACGGGCTTGAACAAATCGGGCTTCAGGTCATGGAGATCGCTTTCAACCGACACATCGCCATATTTGTAACGCGGCCCTTCCTCGACAACATAGGTGATGACAAAATCCTTGCGATCCGGCGTCAGTTCCGCCGTTGCTGATACGACCTTGAAGTCGGCATAGCCCTCGGTCAGATAAAATTGGCGCAGCTTCTGCTGGTCATAAGCCATGCGGTCGGCATCATAGGTGGTTGAGGAACTGAGGAAATGTTTGAGGCTGGAGATTTTCGTGGCCATTTGCGCGCGCAGCAGCTTGTCGGAAAAGACATGGTTACCGATGATGTTGATCGCGCGCACTTTTGATTTCGGGCCTTCGCTGATCTCGTAAATGACATCCACCCGGTTCTGGTCGAGCAAAACCTTCTTGGGTGACACCGAAGCGCCATAGCGGCCCTGCCGACGATACAACTCGATGATGCGGGCCACGTCGGCGCGCACCTTCGAGGGAGAGAAAATCTGGCGCGGTGCCAGCTTGATCTCGTCCTTGAATTTGTCTTCCTTGAGCCGCTTGTTGCCCTCAAACAGTACGCGGTTGATGACCGGATTTTCCTTGACCTCGATGGTGAGTGCACCATTATCATCCCGAATCTGCACATCCTCGAACAATTCGGTATCAAACAGATCACGCAGCGCCTGATCGAGCGAGGCTTTGGTATAGGTCATGCCGGGCCGCAGCTTGATGTAGGAGCGCACGGTGTCCGGCTCGATCCTCTGCGATCCGGAAACATTGATCGAGAGAATGGTGCGCGCGTCCGCAACCGCTGCCGGTTGTGCCGGGGTTGCGGGCGGTACTGTCGTGGAGGCGGCGGCGGGCTGCGCTGGCGGTGTCGGCTGAGCGGCAGCCGCACGGGCGGCGGCAGAGCCCTGCGCATAGGCGGGAAAACCAGCCATCGCCGTGCTCAAAAGCAGCATCGTCAGCCTAGGGCCGAACTTCGTTACACCATTCGCTCTCACGCGTATCTACCTTCACATGCCTTGCGCCAGAGCGCTTTGCGGGTAGCCCTGCCCGACTTTGCTCATCCGATCAAGTCAGCAATCTGTTTCCACATTCCGAATACACCCGAATCATTGAGCGTGACGAAGAGAAACAGAGTCAGCAGCGCCGCCAGTCCGCCGCGCAGCAGACGCTCCCGCGTCACCTCCGAAACCGGACGCCGACGCACAGCTTCAATCGCAAAAAACATCAAATGTCCACCATCCAGCACAGGAACTGGCAACAGATTCATGAATCCGAGATTAATCGAGATGAACGCAGCGAACTCCAGCAGTACCAATCCGCCGGCATGGGCAACGCCTCCCGCCATCTGTGCAATTTTTACGGGGCCATGCAGTTGCGTGGGTGCGGCCTCCCCAGTCAACACCATGCCCAGACCATGCAAAGTCGTTTCGACCTGCCCGACCACCGCTTGTCCGGCAGCAAGCGGAATCGCATAAAACGGCACAGGTACGCGCATAGCCATGGGCGCGATACCGATATGCCCGCCTTCTTCATCGATGCCCAGGGCATCAGGTCCGTGTATATAGCGTGGCGTTACGATCAGGCTCAGCAAGCGCCCGCTACGGATGACATCCACCCGCAGGGGCCGATTGGCATGGGTCATCACGATAAGCTTGATGTCGGAAAAATCGGCAACAGGCTGTGCATTGATGGCCTTGATGTCGTCGCCGGGTTTGAAACCTGCATTTTCAGCAACCGATCCGGGTTCAATTGCCGCAATCTGGCTTGTGACGCTGATGGCTCCATACGCCGCGATAAACCCGGCGTAGATCAACATCGCAAGCAAGAGATTCGTCACCGGCCCGGCGGCAACCGTCAGCGCGCGCCGCCAGAGCGCCGCTGTTTCAAAACCGTCGGCAGGTTGATTGGGCGCAGGGCTGCCATCGATATTATGATCTCCGGCAAATCTGACATAACCGCCCAGCGGAATCCACCCGATTTTCCAGCGCGTGCCTCGTTTATCTGTCCAGCCAGCAACCTCTTGTCCGAAGCCAATCGAAAACGCCTCGGCGCGGATGCCGCTCCAGCGACCGACCCAATAATGGCCGAGTTCATGAAAAAAAATCAGCGGCCCGACCACCACAAGAAACATCAAGGCGTTCCAAAGGAACATCATCATGCCAACACCACCTCCCCGGATTCGCGGGCGCGCGCACGCGCTTCTGAATCGATTGACAACACATCTTCCAGACTCGCGGGTGAAGCAGGGCTGAACGAGATCAGCGTACGCTCTACAATCTGCGCAATCACAGGAAACGCGATGCGCCCGGAGAGAAAATCGGCTACCGCAACCTCATTGGCCGCATTGAGTATGGCAGAAGACCCCCCGCCTGCTTGAAGCGCTTCGCGGGCGAGCCTGAGTGCTGGGAAACGCACTTCATCCGGCACTTCAAAATCGAGTCGGGCGAGGGCCGCAAAATCAAGCCGCTGCACCGGCGCAGGCATCCGCTCGGGGAAAGCAAGCGTATGCGCAATCGGGGTGCGCATATCGGGCGCACCCAGTTGCGCGAGCACCGAACCATCGACATACTCCACCATCGAATGCACCACCGATTGCGGATGGACAATAATCTCCAGTCGGTCGGGGTTAATCGGGAACAGGTGCGCCGCCTCGATCAGCTCCAGCCCCTTGTTCATCATCGTTGCCGAATCGACGCTGATCTTGGCACCCATCGACCAGTTGGGGTGTTTGACCGCCTGCGCCGGGGTGATCTGCTCCATCTCGGCAAATGGTGTCGTGCGGAACGGGCCACCGGACGCGGTGAGGATGATGCGGGAGACACTCTCGAGATTCTGCCCCTGCAAACACTGGAAAATGGCATTATGCTCGCTATCAACCGGCAGCAAGGTCGCACCGCTCGTCTTGACCGCCGCGAGCATCAGATCACCCGCCGAGACCAGCGCCTCCTTGTTGGCGAGCGCTATCGTACGCCCCCCCGCAATCGCCGCCATCGCGGGCGCGAGGCCCGCACAGCCGACGATGGCGCACATCGTGTAATCCGCGCCCATCTGTGCCGCCTCGATGATCGCTTGCGCGCCGGCGGCGCAGCTGGTGGATGTGCCGTAGAGTGCCGCGCGCAGGTCGGCGAGCAGCGCCGCATCGCCGATCACGGCATGGCGGGCATTCACGGCACGCGCGGCCTTAGCCAGCCCCGCGACATCGCTATGGGCGGAGAGCGCGATCACCTCAAACTGCGCCGGGTTGCGCGCAACCAGATCAAGCGTCGATTGCCCGATCGAACCGGTCGCGCCGAGAATGGTGAGGGTGCGAGTCATGAAGGCAATGAACCAATCAACATCCAAACACTCAAACCACAGAAAAAAGCAACGGCCACGAGTCCGTCCAAACGATCAAACAAGCCACCATGCCCAGGAATGAGCGTGCCGGAATCCTTGACACACGCCTTCCGTTTCATCCAACTTTCGAAAAAGTCACCCAGTTGTGCAACAGCGGACAATCCGACTGCTAATACAAGGCTGAACGCGAGCACCCGATAGGTTGCGCCATAAGGCAAGCCTGAGGTATACATACGGGGTATGTATAAAAATAATACAAATATCATCCAAATGTAACAAAATATAACACCTCCTAAAAATCCTGACCATGTCTTTGAAGGGCTAATACGAGGTGCTATTTTCGGCCCCCCAATGAACTGGCCGAATAAATAGGCCGCAGTATCAATAGTAACAACGAGTATAACAATCAGAAAACGCCAATGAGTGTTAGCATACCCATACACCCCGTTAAGGGTGAGAAGACCATTGGCAGCCCCCCCAATATACACCAGCCCGCCCAGCATCCACAGCGCGCGGCTCCACCAGTGGTGGTTGAACTTCGAGATCAGGCCCCACCATTCCCACAGCAGCCCGCACGCGATAATCAACACGAACGCCGTGAACACCCAGCCGCCCGCCCACAGCGCCGCACCCGCCACCGCAATCATCACGATAGCCGACAGTGTGCGCACCTTGAAGTCGGCCAATTTGCCAGGTGGTGCGGGGGGCGGCGTGTCGCTCATCGCCCACCAAAGCGGCGCTCGCGCGCGTTAAACGCCGCCAGAGCCGAATCGAGTTCGGCTGCGCCGAAATCGGGCCAGAGCGTATCGGTGAACACTAACTCGGCATAGGCGGCCTGCCAGAGCAGGAAGTTGGAGAGCCGCTGCTCGCCGGATGTGCGGATCAGCAGATCGAGCTGTGGCAGCGCGGCGGTGAAGAGCGCGCCTTCAATCATGGCGAGATCGATGGTCGCGGGATCAAGAGCGCCAGTTTGCGCGCGTGCCGCCAGCGCGCGCACCGCGCCCACCAATTCCTGCTGCGCGCCATAATTGAGCGCAATCGCCAGCGTCATCGCAGTGTTGGTGGACGAGCGCGCAATCGCATCCTCGATCATCGCCACCAGATCGCCTTGCAGTGCGCGCCAGTCACCGATCACCGCAAGGCGTATCCCGTTGGCGATCATCTCGTCCAGATCCTTGATGATGAAGTGGCGCAGCAGCCCCATCAGATCGCTGACTTCATCCGCCGGGCGGCGCCAGTTCTCGGACGAAAAGGCGTAAAGCGTCAGGCATTCCAGCCCGATGTCGCGGGCATGTTCAACCACTTTGCGCGCCATCTCGACACCCATGCGGTGCCCGGCCAGGCGCGGCAGCAGGCGTTTCTTTGCCCAGCGGCCATTGCCGTCCATGATGATGGCGACATGGCGGGGGAGCACGCGCTCACTCCCGCCCTTTGGCGTGAGCGCGAGGCTCACTTGCCCAGAATTTCCTTTTCCTTGGCGGTGGCGGCAGAATCGATTTCGGCGATGGTCGCATCGGTCATTTTTTGCACCTCACCCTCGCTGCGTTTGCGCTCATCCTCGCCGATTTCTTTCTTGTTCTCGTCAGTTTTGAGCGCGTCCATCCCGTCGCGGCGGACATTGCGTACTGCGATGCGCGCCTTTTCGGCATATTGACCGGCGAGCTTGGCCAGCTCCTTGCGCCGCTCTTCGGTCAGATCGGGGATCGGCAGCCGGATATTCTGGCCGTCGGTGATCGGGTTGATGCCAAGGCCGGCGCTGCGGATTGCCTTTTCGACCGGCGTGACGTTCGATTTGTCCCACACCTGCACACTCAGCAGGCGCGGCTCTGGTGCGGACACGGTCGCCACCTGGTTGAGCGGCATATTGCTGCCATATACTTCAACCGTCACAGGATCGAGCAGGCCGACATTGGCGCGCCCGGTGCGCAAGCCCGACAGATCATGCTTCAAGGCCTCAACCGCCCCGGTCATGCGGCGCTGCAAATCATCCTTGTTATACGCTGGCATTTCAGTCTCCTGTCGTTACGATGGTCGATGTTCCTTCACCGCGCAAGACACGGGCGAGATTGCCCTGCTCGCGGATCGAGAACACCACAATGGGGATGGCATTGTCGCGGCACAGCGCGACCGCGCTCGCATCCATGACTTTCAGATTGTCCGCGAGCACCTGATCGTATGACACCGTATCAAAGCGCTTGGCGGACGCCTTTTTCTTTGGATCGGCATCATAGACGCCATCAACGGAAGTGCCCTTGAACAGCGCGTCGCACTTCATTTCGGCGGCGCGCAAAGCCGCACCTGAATCGGTGGTGAAGTAAGGCGAGCCGACCCCGGCGGCAAAAATCACCACCCGGCCCTTGGCGAGATGGCGCTCGGCGCGGCGGCGGATCACCGGCTCGCACACCGCATCCATCTGGATGGCCGATTGCACGCGGGTATCGACACCGAGTTTCTCCAGTGCCGATTGCATCGCAAGCGCGTTCATTACCGTGGCAAGCATCCCCATATAATCGGCCTGCGCCCGGTCCATGCCCTTGGCCGCGCCCGCCATCCCTCGAAAGATATTGCCCCCGCCGATAACCAGGCACAGTTGCAGGCCGGTATCATGCGCGGCCTTCACTTCAGCGGCCATGCGCGCCACTGTCTCTGGCTCGATCCCGAACCCTTGCGCACCCATCAACACCTCACCCGAGAGCTTGAGCAGGATGCGTTTATAGTGCGGCGCGGACATGGCCCAGAAGTCCTGTGTTCAATGACGAGGTGGCGCGCACCCTAGTGCCAAGCGCGCGCCTTGCCAAGCGGCTTAAATGCCCGCCGCAGCAGCCACTTCCGCCGCGAAGTCGCTCGATTCTTTCTCGATTCCTTCTCCAAGCTGGAAGCGGACATAATCGACGAGCTTGATCTCGGCACCCGCCGCCTTGCCTGCCTGTGCCACAACCTCGGCGATCTTGGTTTTGCCGTCGATCACGTAAATCTGGTTGAGCAGGGCGTTCTCCTTGGCGAATTTGGCCACCGCGCCGTCGATCATCTTGGCATGGAATTCGGCTGGCTTGCCCGATTCGGCAGCCTTTTCAGCCGCAATCGCGCGCTCGCGCTCGATCAGGTCAGCCGGAATACCCGCCTCGTCGAGCGCCAGCGGAAACGCCGCCGCAACGTGCATGGCAAGCGATTTGCCCAGGTCTTCGAGCTTATCGGCAGGGGCCGCACTCTCCAGCGCGACGAGTACGCCGATCTTGCCGAGATTGGGCGCAACCGCATTGTGGACATAAGAGACGACCGCACCCTGGCTCACCTGCAAGCGGCGCGCGCGGCGCAGTGTCTGGTTTTCGCCAATCGTGGCGATATTGCTGGTCAGCTTTTCCGCCACCGTGCCGCCGCCGGGGTGTGCGGCCGCGTTGAGCGCATCGAGATCATCACCCTGCGCCAGTGCAATCGCGGTGACATTGCGGACGAAATCCTGGAACTGGTCGTTCTTGGCCACGAAATCGGTCTCGGAATTGACCTCAACCGCCGCACCTGATGTACCCGATGTCGCAACGCCGATCAGTCCCTCAGCTGCCGTGCGCGATGATTTTTTCGACGCGGTGGCGAGCCCCTTGGCGCGCAGCCAGTCGGTCGCGGCGGTCATGTCGCCATTGTTTTCGGTCAATGCCTTTTTGCAATCCATCATGCCCGCGCCCGAGCTTTCACGCAGCGCCTTGACGGCGGCAGCCGTAATTTCAGCCATGTTCATTTCCTCAAAGTTCATGGACTCCGACGCAGGCCGGAGTCCATCAGATAAGCAGGGGCTCCGGCCTTTGCCCGAGCACAAAATTGTTACGCCTCTGTGGCAGTCACCTCAGCCGCTTCGGCAACAGGTCCCTCCGCCAGCGCAGGTTCCACCGGCGGCTCGGCCATCGTGCCAATATCGGCACCACGTTGCGACGCGCGGTCATGCCCGCCGCGCGTGGCCGCTGCTGCCACCGCCCGGCAATAGAGCTGAATGGCGCGGCTCGCGTCATCATTGCCCGGCACGGGGAAGGCAATGCCATCGGGCGAAACGTTCGAATCGAGAATCGCGACAACCGGAATGCCGAGCACATTGGCCTCCTTGATCGCCAGCTCTTCCTTGTTGGCGTCAATCACGAACATGACATCGGGGATGCCGCCCATATCACGAATGCCACCAAGCGAGGCCTGATATTTGTCGCGCTCGCGCGTCATTTGCAGCACTTCCTTCTTGGTGAGGCCGTGCGTATCACCCGAAAGCTGCTCTTCCAAAGCCTTGTAGCGCTTGATCGAGTTCGAGATGGTTTTCCAGTTGGTCAACATGCCGCCCAGCCAGCGCTGGTTGACATAATGCTGGCCGGAGCTGCGCGCTGCTTCAGCAATCGCGTCCTGCGCCTGGCGCTTGGTGCCAACGAACAGTACCTTGCCGCCGCGTGCCGCCGTCTGGCTGACAAAATCAAGCGCGCGCGCGAACAGCGGAACCGATTGCGATAGGTCAAGGATATGAACGCCATTGCGCTCGCCGAAAATATAGGGTTTCATTTTCGGGTTCCAGCGATGCGTCTGGTGGCCGAAATGTGCACCAGCTTCAAGCAGCTCGTGCATAGTGACGGTAGGTGCCGCCATAGGATAGTCTCCTTCCGGTTAGTCCACTGAGGGGCGAGAATGTGGCGTATCTAGCGCCGCACACCGGTTTATGTGCCCCCCATGCGGGGTTGAGTGCGCGCCAGTAGCGCCTGTGCAGCTCAATGACAAGCCCCGAAGGGTGATTTTGCAACAGCGTAAAAAGGTTAGCGCGCATTAACCATATCTTTACACCCCACAGTCCACATCATTGAGGTCAAACGTCTGAACAGGGGTTTTGGGGCCATGGCTTTGAGTATGAAATCAGCGGCGTTCATGCTGGAAACGAGACTGGAAGATGCTGCACGCGGCGATGTCGATGCACTTTATGAGCTTGGTCTCGCTTATTCGTCGGGTACGGGTGGTGTAGAGATCGACATGGTGGCAGCGCACAAATGGTTCAACCTTGCTGCACTGCATGGGGATGAACGTGGTCAGGCGTGTCGCCACGATATCGCCGAGGAAATGACCGCCCGTGAAATAGCCGAGGCACAGCGTATGGCGCGCGCCTGGCTTCAAACAACAATACAACGGGCAGCTTGAATATAATTCATATATTTTTTTCGATTATTACAGATTTATTACATAATATTTGAAAAAAATCAGGGATAAAAAAATTTATTGTTGCTCTGAAGTGTAAAATATGTCACGGACGCGACTGCAACACTGTGGCCCTAACAAGGAATCAACATGCGTAATTTGCTTTTGATCATCACTACGTTATTTGCAGCATCTGTTTTAGTGACGCCATTGTCTGCAAAATCTACGCCAGCACGCTCAGTCGTCGTCAAAAAGGTACAGGCGATGCACAAGCATTCAGGGCATGGCGCAGCGGGCAATACTACCCTGTTGGCGGCTGTCGGTGCTGGAGCTGCGGCGCTGATTGTTGTGGCGGCGACCAGCGGGACGGGTGGCGCGTCCAGCCCCTAGTCACGTTTTCAGGGCTACGCCGCCCAGTCACTTAAATGCAGACATTGTGGTAGCTATAGTATCGGGTCTGTTTCGGGGATGACTGGCTAAACCCGCAGCACTGCCGCGCCCCAGGTGAAACCGCCGCCCATCGCTTCCAGCACGACCAGATCGCCCGGCCTGATTCGGCCATCGCGTATCGCAACATCGAGCGCGAGCGGCACCGATGCCGCCGATGTGTTGGCATGCTCATCAACGGTGACAATGACTTTGGCCGGATCAAGCCCGAGCTTGCGCGCCGTGCCATCCAGAATGCGCTTGTTGGCCTGATGCGGCACGACCCAGTCGATGTCGGCGGTCGTCAGCCCGGTTGTGGTCATCACCTCTTCAAGCACCGAGGCGAGATTGGTGACCGCGTGGCGGAACACTTCCGATCCCTTCATCCGTACTTTGCCAACCGTCTGTGTGGTTGAAGGGCCGCCATCAACATAAAGCATGTCATTAAAGCGTCCATCGGCGTGGAGCTTGCACGCCAAAATCCCGCGTTGTTCTTCGGTCGCGCCCAAAACAACCGCGCCCGCCCCATCGCCGAACAGCACGCAGGTGGTGCGATCTTCCCAGTCTAAAATACGCGAAAATGTCTCTGCACCGATCACGAGAGCGTGGCGCGCAGCCCCGCTGCGGATCATGCTGTCGGCCACGCCCAGCGCATAGAGAAAGCCCGAGCATACCGCCGCCACATCGAACGCGATACAATCCCTGATCCCCAATGCGGCCTGCACGCGCGTCGCCGAAGCGGGAAAAGTCTGGTCCGGCGTAGCGGTGGCAAGGATAATCAGATCAATCTGGTCGGGCGTGAGATTGGCCGCCGCCAGCGCCTTGCGCGCCGCCGCAGTAGCGAGGGATGCGGTGGTTTCCCCTTCGCCGGCAACATGGCGGAAGCGGATACCGGTGCGCTCGATAATCCATTCGTCGCTGGTGTCCATAGTCGCACTCAGCTCTGCGTTGGAGACGCGGCGCGCGGGCAGCGCCGCGCCTGTGCCCAGCAGGGCAGCGTGGATTGTCATGCGGTGGGTTGCTCCATGTCAGCCAAATTGTCTGTTATCCGCTTCAGCATCTGGTTGGAAACGAGCGCGGCCGCCACGCCAATCGCATTCGCTATCCCGCGCGGACTGGCGCTGCCGTGGCTCTTGACCACGACACCGCCTAGCCCGAGAAAAACCGCACCATTATGGTTGTTGGGATCAAGATGGTGGCGCATAAGCTCAGTGGCGGGTTTGGAAATCAGAAAGCCGAATTTTGAGCGCAGCGAGCTGGTGAAGGCGCGTCGCAACAGATCGGTGACGAATCGCGCCGTGCCCTCAATCGTCTTGAGCGCAATATTTCCTGAAAAACCATCGCAGACCACAACATCCACAACGCCGCGCGAAATCTGGTCGCCTTCGATAAAGCCTTTGAAATCAAGCGGCAGATGTTGTGCCCCGCGCAGCCTAGTAGCGGCATCGCGAATGGCATCGGTGCCTTTGAGGTCTTCAGTGCCGATGTTAAGCAGCGCAACGCTTGGCCGCTCAAGCCCAAGCGCCGCGCGCGCATAAGCCGCGCCCATAATCGCGAACTGCACCAGATTGCGGGCATCGCATTGCTTGTTCGCGCCCAGATCAAGCATGATATGATCGCTGGTGCCCAGGCTCGGCAGCATCGCCGCCAGTGCCGGGCGTGAAATGCCCGGCAATGTGCCCAGACTGCGGCGCGCGATCGCCATCAAGGCCCCGGTATTACCCGCAGATACCGCTGCCGCGCAGTGACCCTGACGGACTGCATCGACCGCAAGACCCATGCTGGTGGTCAGCGCGCGGCGCAGCGCCTGCGCAGGATTATCTGCGCCCGATACGATGCCGGACGCATGGGCAATCTGCGCACGTTCGCGCAATATCGGGTGCCTGGCAAGCTCGGCTTCGAGTGCAGCGGCATCGCCAACCAGTTCAAAACCAAGATGCGGCCAGCGCGCAGCCGCCTCGGCCACACCGCGCACCATAGTTTCGCAACCGCCATCCCCCCCCATCGCGTCGACGGCAAGTATGACAGGCTCAGCCACAGGCGTGCTCTCCCCTGTTATTCAGAGTGGCCGCTGGTCACGCGACCGAGACGATTTCACGTCCGTTATAATGACCGCAGGCGCTGCACATATTGTGCGGGCGTTTGAGTTCGCCGCAATTCGGACATTCCTGAAAGGCTTCTGCCGAGAGCGCATCATGTGAGCGGCGCATATTCCGCCGTGAAGGCGTAGTTTTTCGTTTGGGGACGGCCATTTTCTTACCCTTGCTATCGTGATAAATCCATTATGTCGTCGCTTGGGAACAGCCGGAACTGTGCGGATTCGCCCCATATGCAAACAACATGCGAACGCGCCATATAGCGAATTGACATCCAAGTGCAAGCCGCGCATCACGCACTCTGCTGTGTTTGACAGGAGAATTTGATGCTACCCATTTCCTTGACGATGGCTGGAGTCGCTGCGCTCATTAACATTTGGCTGGCCATACGCATTGGACAGGTGCGTGCCAAAGAAAAGATTATGATGGGCGACGGTGGCAACAAACTGTTGGTCGCAAGGATGCGCGCACAGGCCAATTTCATCGAAAATACGCCATTGTTTCTCTTGTTGCTGGCGCTGGTCGAATTTTCTACACAGACGGATGCAGGACAAAGCCAGTGGTGGCTCTGGTTGGTTGGCGGCATATTTATGGCCGGACGGGTAGCGCACGGGCTGGGTATGGATGGCACTTTCAAGCCGGGCCGTCATATCGGCGCGGCAACAGCAACGGTGCTGCTGCTCGGCATGGCAGTCTATGCAATAGCGCTGCCATTCCTTCCGCACCCGGTTAACATCACGACCGAGAATGTTAGTGACGAGCAATAGGCATTATCCCGACGCGCTATCCATGACATAGGGATTGGTGGCGCGTTCATGGCCAAAGGTTGACATCGGGCCATGACCGGGGATGAATGCCGTGTCGTTGCCCAGCGGCCAGAGTTTGGTGGTAATGGCATTGATGAGTTGCGCGTGGTTGCCG